>JAJYQP010000024.1 GCA_021794525.1 Pseudomonadota bacterium
TTCCGATCTAGCTCCTTCAGCACCTGGTCGCCCGCGGCCT
Source organism: Pseudomonadota bacterium (assembly GCA_021794525.1). GTDB lineage: Bacteria > Pseudomonadota > Alphaproteobacteria > Sphingomonadales > Sphingomonadaceae > Qipengyuania. The sequence goes on from JAJYQP010000024.1 coordinate 41, forward strand.
GGTTCCACGGGTCGCCCGCGCGCAGCCGGATGTAGCTGAGGATGGTGTTCGGCTCGAGCCGTTGGGCGCCGGCAACGGCGATCTGGCGGACGATCTCGGCACTGGGGGCCGGCTCGATCACCGGCTGGGGCGCGGCGGTCTGCGCATGGAGGGCAGCAGGCATTCCGGCCAGCATGGAACCGGCGAGCAGCATGGCGGCGGCGCGGGCTTTCGGCAGGCGGAGACCCTGACGGGCGGTCGCAAAATCAGATGTCGACAAGGAAGTAACCGTCCCTCACTTCATGGGTCCCGGAAATGGGCGGAGCCGCTTGCACGTGTTCGGCGAACGAGTCCGGCGATGCGGGAAGCCGCAGGCGCTGCCCTGTGCCCGAACCCGCGGTGGCAATCAAGCGGTGTGCCGTCCCAGTCTCCGTCCGCCCGTGGCCTTTCCCCGGCTAACTGCCGAACAGCGGCAGACTGGCCGGATTGGTTTCCGGTCAGCCGACCAGGCCGACCAGATCGTTAAACGTGACGAACAGCATCAGCATCAGCACGAGTGCAAGGCCGGTGCGATACGCCACTTCCATCCCGCGCGGGCCCACCGGCTTCCGGCGGACAGCCTCTGCCGCGTAAAAAGCCAGGTGCCCGCCGTCCAAGCCGGGGATTGGCAAGAGGTTGATGAATGCCAAGTTAAGCGAGATCAGCGCCACGAAGTTGATGAAGGCGAGCGGCCCCAGGCTGAGCTGCTCGCCCGAATATTTGGCGATCTTGATCGGCCCGCCCAGCTCGTCGACCGAGCGTTCGCCGGAAAGAATCTGGCCGACCCCGGTGATCATCATCCTGACGACATTGACCGAATACCGGACCGCCATCGTCGTGGCTTCGACCGGGTTCTGGCGCTCGAATGCAAAGGCGACTCCAGCGGGGCGAACCCCCAGCAGGCCGATGCGCGAGACATTGCCGAACCTGTCCTTCTGCTCGACGCTTGCCGCCATGACCGGAACTGTGCCGGTGCGCCCGCCACGCTCGAAGGACACCGCAAGCTGCTTGCCCGGATAGAGCATGACCGCGTCCTGCAGATCGCGGAAATCGCCCATCGTGCGCCCGTCGATGGCGACGATCCGGTCGCCGACCTTCAGCCCGGCCTTTTGCGCGGGGCTTCCGGCCGAGAACGCGGCAATGGTGAGCTGGCGTTCGGGCGCGGCGGGTACCGGTTTGCCGATCGCCATGAAGAAGCCGGCGAAGATCGCCAGCGTGACGAGGACATTGGTCGCCGGACCCGCAAAGACGATCAGCGCGCGCTGCCACAGCGGCGCGTTCTGGAAGCTGCCGTCGCGTTCGGCGGCGGCTGGCCGCGCCGACGCGGCGGGGACGCTGGCGGGATTCATGTCGCCCTTGAACTGGACGTAACCGCCCAGCGGCAGCGCCGACAGCTTCCAGCGGGTGCCGCGCCGGTCGGTGACCCCTGCAATCTCCTTGCCGAATCCGATCGAGAACGCCTCGGCCTGCACCCCGAAATACCGTGCGACGAGGTAGTGGCCCAGCTCGTGCAGCGTGATCAGCGGCCCCAGCAGCAGCGGGAAGCCGATGATATACATCCAGAAAGGTATCGAAGCGTCCAATTCAGGCGATCTCCAGCACGTGACGCGCCCTCGCCCGGGCCTCTGCATCGACCGCCAGCACGTCCTCGAGACAACGCGGGGGCTCGGGCAGGTTTGCGGAGAGAACGCGCTCCACCGTTACCGCGATTTCGCTGAACGCGATGTTACCGGCGAGGAAGGCGGCAACCGCAATCTCGTTGGCGGCATTGAGTACCGCCGGGGCCGCGCCACCCTGTTCGGCGGCGGCCCGCGCAAGACGGGTCGCGGGAAAACGCTCCTCGTCGGGCGCGAAGAAGGTCAGCTCGCCGATAGCGGCAAGGTCGAGCGGCGGCATCGGCGTGTCCATCCGCCGCGGCCAGGCGAGGCAACTCGCGATCGGTACGCGCATATCGGCGGGGCCGAGCTGTGCGAGCGTGGAGCCATCGCGATATTCGACCATCGAATGGATCACGCTCTGCGGGTGGACCACGATCTTCAGGCGGTCGAGCCCGACCGGGAACAGGTGATGCGCCTCGATCAGCTCGAGGCCCTTGTTGAACATGGTCGCCGAATCGACGCTGATCTTGGCGCCCATGTCCCAGTTGGGATGGGCGACCGCCTGCGCGGGTGTCGCAGCAGCGATCGCCTCCGCACTCCAGGTGCGGAACGGCCCGCCGCTCGCGGTCAGCGTGATCGACGCGACATCCGACAGGGCGTGGCCCTGCAGGCACTGGAAGATCGCGTTGTGCTCGCTGTCGATGGGCAGAAGCGTGGCGCCGTGCTTCGCCAACGCGACGGTCATCACCTCGCCCGCGGAGACCAGCGCCTCCTTGTTGGCGAGCGCAATGGTGCCGCCCTGCTCGATCGCCGCCATGGTCGGCGCAAGGCCGGCGCAGCCGACGATCGCGGCGACCGTGAGATCGACCGGTCGCGCCGCCACCTCGACCAGGGCGTCCGCCCCGCCGGCGGCACCGATGTTCGTCCCGGCAAGGCCCGCGCGCAGATCGCGGAGGCAGCTTTCGTCACCAACCACTGCGATCTCGGCCGAAAACTCGCGGGCCAGCGCTGCGAGCTCGCCCGCCTGGCAGTTCGCTGTCAACGCCACGACCCGCCATTCGCTGCGGTTGCGACGGACGAGGTCCAGCGTCGAGGCCCCCACCGAGCCGGTCGCGCCGAGAATGGAAATCGTCCGCATCACGAATAGGCCGCGAACAGGCCGACGATCAGCGCCACCGGCAGCAGCCCGTCGACGCGGTCGAACACGCCGCCGTGGCCCGGGATGAGCCGCGAAGAATCCTTCACCCCGGCACGGCGTTTGAGCCAGCTCTCGAAGAAATCGCCCGCCTGCGCGGCGATGGCGAGCGCGGCGCCGGCGATGGCCCAGGTCAGCGCCTCGTCGCCCTCGATTCGGAAATCGGAGGCCAGCGTCACCGATCCGTCCGAATTGTTCGCCAGCGCCATGTAGGCGACCAGCCACAGTGCGCTTCCCGCCGTGCCGCCGAGGAGACCAGCCCAGGTCTTCGACGGGCTGATGCGCGGCGCGATCTTCGGGCCGCCGAGCGCGCGCCCGGTGAAATAGGCGCAGGTGTCGGTGAAGATCACCACGCCCAGAGCGGCGACGAGGTGGTAGGTGTCCATCCCGGCAAGGCCTTGCGCGGCAAGGCCGATATAGACCGCGCCTGCCAGAATCGCCGCGAGGCGGAAGAACAGGTTCAAAGTTGCCTTGACCACCAATCGCACGAACTCGGCAAAGCAGATCAGCGCGACCACGGCGATGAAGGTCTTAAGCACCGCCCCGCCCTGCCACACCGCCGCACTGGCGACGGCCAGCATGATGACCGCCGATGCCATCCGAACCGGCAGGTCCGATCGACTGGGGGTGGCCGAGGCCGCGGCGGGTGCTTCAGCGTCCGCCATAACGCCTCTCGCGGACCGCGAACTGGTCGAGCGCATCGGCCAGATGCGCGGGGGTGAAATCGGGCCACAGCACGTCGAGGAACAGCATCTCCGCGTAGGCCGCCTGCCACAAGAGGAAATTGCTCAAACGGACCTCGCCGCTGGTGCGGATGAGCAGGTCGAGCGGCGGAAGGTCGGCGGTGAAGAGGTGCGATTCGATCGCCTCGGCTGTCACTGGCCCAGCCTCCGCAGCCAGCCGAGCCGCGCGAGCGATCTCCTGCTGCCCGCCGTAGTTGAGCGCGACCGCCACGGTGCGCGTGCCTTGCGACGTGCGGTCCAGTGCATTCTCGAGAAGGTCGACGATATCGGGGGCAAGCGCTTGATAATCGCCCACGATCCTGAGCCGGACGCCATTTTCGACGAATTCCTCGAGGTCGGAGCGAATGAACTTTCGCATCAGGTCCATGAGGTCATCGACCTCGTCCTCGGGCCTTCGCCAGTTCTCCGAGGAAAATGCGTAAAGCGTCAGGCACTCGAGATCGGAATCCTTCAGCGAGCGCACGAGCTTGCGCACCGCCTCCACCCCGCGCTGGTGCCCGACCACGCGCGGGAGGTGGCGCTTCTTAGCCCAGCGTCCGTTGCCATCCATGATGATGGCGACGTGCCGTGCGCGGATGATCGGCGTGGTCATGCTCATAGCCCCTCCCCTTCAGGGGAGGGGTTGGGGTGGGGAATGCCGGGGCGGCGCGGCGTGGCACAGGCCCCACCCCCTACCCCTCCCCTGAAGGGGAGGGGCTTTTTCACTGGGTCAGGATTTCCTTTTCCTTGGCCGCAGCGGCCTCGTCGGCGAGTGCGACATATTTGTCCGTCAGCTTCTGGACCTCGTCCTCGCCGCGCTTGCGGTCGTCCTCGCCGATGTCCTTCTTCTTCTCGTCGGTCTTGAGATCTTCCATCCCGTCACGGCGGACGTTGCGGATGGCGATCTTCGCCTGCTCGGCATACTGCCCCGCCAGCTTGGCGAGCTCCTTGCGGCGCTCCTGCGTCAGATCGGGCAGCGGCAGGCGCAGGGTCTGGCCGTCGATCATCGGGTTGAGACCGAGGTTGGCCTTGGCAATGCCCTTCTCGACCGCAGTGAGGTTCGATTTGTCCCACACCTGCACGCTCAGCATCCGCGGCTCGGGCGCCGAAACTGTTGCGACCTGGTTCAGCGGCATCATCGAGCCATAGACCTCGACCACCACGGGATCGAGCAGGCTGGTGTTGGCACGCCCCGTCCTGAGACCGCCGAGATCGCTCTTCAGGCTCTCGACGGCGCCCTGCATCCGGCGCTCGATATCGGCCTTGTCGTACTTTGCCATGATCAGCTTCCCTGCACTATCGTCTGGACGCCGGTGCCACTGAGCACCCTGGCGAGATTGCCCTTCTCGCGGATCGAGAACACCACGATCGGAATCCCGTTGTCGCGGCACAGCGCCACGGCGCTGGCGTCCATCACCTTGAGATTGTCCGCGAGCACCTTATCGTAAGTGACGGTGTCGAAACGCTTCGCGCCGCCGTTTTTCTTGGGATCGCTGTCATAGACCCCGTCCACGCTGGTGCCCTTGAGCAGCGCATCGCACTTCATCTCGGCGGCCCTGAGCGCGGCACCACTGTCAGTAGTGAAATAGGGTGCGCCGACACCGGCGGCGAAGATCACCACCCGGCCCTTTTCGAGGTGCCGCTCGGCGCGGCGGCGGATGACCGGCTCGCACACCTGGTCCATCTGGACCGCCGACTGGACGCGGGTGCTGACGCCGATCTGCTCGAGCGCGTTCTGCATCGCCAGCGCGTTCATCACCGTCGCCAGCATGCCCATGTAGTCGGCCTGCGCGCGGTCCATGCCCTGCGCCGCGCCCGCCATGCCGCGAAAGATGTTGCCGCCGCCGATGACCAGGCAGATCTGGAGGCCCGTTTCCTTGGCCGCCTTCACCTCCTGCGCTAGCTCCGCCACGAAGGCCGGATCGATGCCGAACTGCTGGCTGCCCATCAGCACCTCGCCCGAAAGCTTCAGCAGCACGCGTTTCATCGGAGGGAGGGCCATGGTTTCTCGCAAGATGAGAGGTTTGCGCGGCCCTATCGCCAAGGGGTCGGGATGCCAAGGGCCGCGGACATGAAAAGCCCCGCGCCAGACACTGACGCGGGGTTTCGTAATCCTGAACCTGATCAGGCCGTCGGCTGGGGAATGCCCGAGACCGCAGCCACTTCGGCGGCGAAGTCGGTTTCTTCTTTTTCGATGCCCTCGCCGAGCTGGAAGCGGACATAGTCAACGAGTGTGACCTTGGCACCGACGTCCTTACCCGCCTGCTCGACGACCTGCGAGATCGGTGTCTTGTTGTCGATGACATAGATCTGGCTGAGTAGCGCGTTCTCCTTGGCGAACTTCGCGATCGCGCCGTCGACCATCTTGGCCTGGACCTCGGCGGGCTTGCCGGTCTCGGCCGCCTTTTCCGCCGCGATCTTGCGCTCGCGCTCGATCACCTCGGCGTCGAGACCATCGGCATTGAGCGCCTGCGGGAAGGCCGCGGCGATGTGCATGCCGATCTTCTTGCCGAGTTCCTCGAGCTTGGCCTTGTCGCCTTCGCTTTCGAGCGCGACGAGCACGCCGATCTTGCCGAGGTTCGCAGCGGCAGCATTGTGCATGTAGGGCACGACGACGCCGCTGCCGACCTCGACCGCCTTGATGCGGCGGATCTGCTGGTTCTCGCCGATGGTGGCGATCATGTCGGTCAGCTTCTCGCCGACGGTTGCACCGTCGGGATATGCTTCGCCCTTGAGCGCCTCGACCTCGGTGGCGCCCGTGTTGAGGGCGGTTTCGGTGACCTTGCGGACGAAGTCCTGGAACCCATCGTTCTTGGCGACGAAGTCGGTTTCGGAATTCACCTCGACGGCGACGCCCCTGGTGCCCGACACGGCGAGGCCCACGAGGCCCTCGGCAGCAGTCCGGCTCGACTTCTTCTGCGCGGTGGCGAGGCCCTTGGCGCGCAGCGCGTCGACTGCGGCCTCGATGTCGCCATCGGTTTCGGTCAGCGCCTTCTTGGCATCCATCATGCCCGCGCCGGTACGCTCGCGCAGAGCCTTGATGTCGGCGGTGGTGAAATTCGCCATGGAAAATTCCTCTTGGGTTTTCAGTGGGTATGCGGCGCCGGGCAGCATGGGGCCGCCCGGCGCGTAGGAGGTGTTCGTGTCAGGCGCATGACGCGCCCGAAACGGGTGTCAGGCAGTCGCTTCGGCGCTCTCCGCCGGGGCGGCGGCCTCTGCGACCGTCGCTTCCACCGGCGGCTGCTCCATCGCGCCGACGTCGCGGCCCGAATCCTGGATGCCCGCGCCGCGGCCCGAGCGGGCGGCTTCGCTGACGGCGTCGCAGTAGAGCTTCACGGCCCGCGCAGCGTCGTCGTTACCCGGGATCGGGAAGGCGATGCCGCTGGGATCGACATTGGTGTCGAGCACCGCGACCACCGGGATGCCGAGCACGCCGGCTTCCTTGATGGCGAGGTCTTCCTTGTTGGCGTCGATCACGAACATCACGTCCGGAATGCCGCCCATGTCGCGGATGCCGCCGAGCGACAGCTCAAGCTTGTCACGCTCGCGGGTGAGCTGGAGGACTTCCTTCTTGGTGAGGCCCGAGGTGTCGCCCGAAAGCTGCTCTTCCAGCGCCTTGAGACGCTTGATCGAACCCGAGATCGTCTTCCAGTTGGTGAGCATGCCGCCCAGCCAGCGGTGGTTGACGAAGTGCTGACCGGCAGCGCGCGCGGCCTGGGCGATCGGTTCCTGCGCCTGGCGCTTGGTGCCGACGAACAGCACCTTGCCACCGGCGCGGGCGGTGTCCTGTATGAAGTCGAGCGCGCGGGCCATCAAAGGCACGGTCTGCGACAGGTCGATGATGTGGATGCCGTTGCGCGCCCCGAAGATGTAGGGCTTCATGCGCGGGTTCCAGCGGTGCGTCTGGTGCCCGAAGTGGGCGCCGGCTTCGATAAGCTGATGCATCGTGACGGTGGGAGCCGCCATAGGGATAGTCCTTTCCGGTTTGACCTCTGGAAGGCAGGAACCTGCGATGCGGAGATCCCGCGGCGGGCACCGGCGAATGTTTCGCCTTCCATGTGGATTTGACCTGCCGGGCCCGAGGCGAATGCACCGCGACTCCGATGGGTCGGCGGCGCCCTTAGCGGTGCCTGGAGAGGAAATCCACCCTCGATTCGTCGCAGCTGTGATTCGACTGGTGGCGGATTATGCTTGACAAGTTGGAACAAATCGGGAACAAGGTCCCAATCGCCGGAACAAAGCCACTGGCTCGCAGTTATCGGCCCAACCGCGGTCAAGCCCTAGGGCATTGCCGCATTGTTCGAAAGTCCGCTCGATGACCCTTCTGCTCGTCGCCTTTCTCGTCGGTTTCACTGTGCTGACGGGTTGTGTTCTCGCCGATAGCGGACTCCGCATGTGGTCCGCTGCCGGTGGCCTGGCAGCGCAGCGCAGGGCCCTGGCTGCGAATCCCGCCGCTCCCCTTCCCGGCATACGCGCGGTCGGCGCCTCGCGCGGCGCGGTGGTGCGGGTCAGCTGTGCGCGGCCGACACGCTTGCGCGCTGCCGCTTGACGCGGGCGTAGCGCACAAAACCGATCGGCAGCGTGACGAGATAGCCCGCGCAGATCGCCACCAGCGTCCACCACGGCTCCAGCAGCAGTGCCGCAAACAGCAATCCTACCAGCAGGATCACCCAGAGCCTGACCGTCCGCCGGACCCGCATCGAGGCCCAGCTGAGCGTAGCGAGGTTCGAGATCATCAGCAGCGCGATCAGCGCGACCCACGGCCCGACCAGCAACGGCTCGCGGAATTGCTCCAGCCCCGTCGCCTGCCAGAGGTAGAACGGCAGGAGGGCCAACCCCGCCCCGACAGGCGCCGGGATGCCGGTCAGGAAGCCCGCCGACTTGTGCGGCTGCACGTCGACGTCGATCTGCGCATTGAACCGTGCAAGCCGCAGCGCACAGGCGATGGCGAGCGCGAGCGCGGCGAACCAGCCGATCCGCACATCGTTCAGAGTCCACAGGTACAGCACCAGCGCGGGCGCCGTGCCGAAGGAGAGCGAATCGGCGAGGCTGTCGAGCTCCGCCCCGAAGCGCGACTGCGCGTTGAGCAACCGCGCGATGCGCCCGTCGATCCCGTCAAGCACGCCGGCCAGGATGATCGCGCCGACCGCCAGCTGCCACTGCTCGCTGATGGCGAAGCGGATGCCGGTCAGACCAGAGCACATCGCCGCGGCGGTCACCGCATTGGGCAGCAAGGCGCGCAGCCCCAGCCCGCGTCGTGCGATCGGCCCCTTGGGCGGCGGCGGCATCTCGTCCTCCGCGGCCTTAGGCCCCAGCCGCGCCTCGCCGACCGGCGGCTCGATCACTGCGACACGCCCTCGATCAGCAGTTGCTGATCCTTTTCGGCGAGGATCGTCTCACCGGCTACTACACGCTGGCCGAGGAGGACTTTAGAGCCCGTGCCGGCGGGCAGATAGACATCGACCCGGCTGCCAAAACGGATCAGGCCGATGCGCTGACCGACACCCACCGTGTCACCGGGTTTGACGAATGGCACGATGCGCCGCGCGACCAGACCCGCGATCTGGGTGAAGCCGACTTTCAGCCCGTCCTGTCGTTCGATCAGGAAATGCTGGCGCTCGTTGTCCTCGCTCGCCTTGTCGAGATCGGCATTGAGGAACTTGCCCGGGATATAGACCACCCGCCGTACGACGCCGGCAATCGGTGCGCGGTTGATGTGGACGTCGAACACGCTCATGAAAATGGAGACGCGCGTGACCTTGCCCTCGGGCAGGCCCGCCATCCCCGACCCATCGTCGATGCGCAGCTCGGCGGGCGGATCGACCTCGGTGATGAGCGAGATCAGCCCGTCCGCCGGCGCGACGATCGCGCCGTCGATCTGCGGCACCACGCGTTCCGGGTCGCGGAAGAAGGCGAACACGCCCACCGACAGCAGCAGCAGCGGCCAGCCGAGCCAGCCCCAGCCGAAAACCACCAGCACCATCAGCGCAAAACCGACTGCGATGAGGCCGAACCTGCGCCCCTCGGGATGGATTGCTGGCCACCGCCACGACGCATCGCCGCGACCCCGGTTGTCTAGAAGCTCACCTGCCATGGCAGGCGTCCTAGGGCGCGGAGGTCCGCGCGGCAAGCGCGGCGCTCACTAGCCCGCCTTCCGCACGAATACCGTCCCCACCGAATAGCCTGCGCCGAAACTACAGATGAGGCCGGTGTCGCCGCCCGCCAGGTCATCGCTGTGCTTGTGGAAGGCGATGATCGAGCCCGCACTCGAGGTGTTGCCATAGGTGTCGAGCACGGTCGGGCTCTCGTCCTCGCTCGCCTCGTGTCCCATAACCCGCTGGGCAATAAGACGGTTCATGCCGGCATTGGCCTGGTGCAGCCATAGGCGGCGCAAGCCTCGTGGATCGAGGCCGAGCCGGTCGGCCTCCTCGACGATCATCGCCGAGACCATCGGCACGACTTCCTTGAACACCTTGCGCCCTTCCTGGACGAACAGCTTGTCGGGTGCGCCCGCGCTTTCGGGATGGGCGCGGTTGAGGAAGCCGAAATTGTTGCGGATCGCGTTGGAGAACACGGTCTTGAGCTTGGTGCCGAGGATGTCCCAGTGCGCCGCCGGGGCGAGCGCTGCGTCCTCGACCAGCACCGCGGTCGCCACGTCGCCGAAGATGAAGTGGCTGTCGCGATCGCGCCAGTTGAGGTGGCCGCTGGTGATCTCCGGGCTCACCACCAGCACGCTGCGCGCACTGCCGGCGCGGATGTAGTCGGCGGCGGTCTGGATGCCGAAAGTCGCGCTGGAGCAGGCGACATTCATGTCGAAGCCGAAGCCTTCGATGCCCAGCGCCTGCTGGATCTCGATCGCCATCGCCGGGTAGGGCCGCTGCATATTGGAGGCGGCGCACAGCACCGCATCGACCTGCGAAGCGTCCCGCCCCGCCCGCGCCAGGGCGTCGCGTGCAGCATGAACGCCGATTTCAGCGAGGATCGACAGCTCGTCATTGCCGCGTTCGGGCAGCCGCGGCGCCATCACCTCCACGTCGAGCACGGGTGCCTTGGCGACCACGTGGCGCGCCTTGATCCCGCTCGCTTTTTCGATGAATTCGACCGAGCTTTCCGCCAGCGGGGCCAACGCGCCGGCCGCAATCGCCTCGGCATTGTCGGCATTGTGGCGCGCGACATAGGCGTTGAAGCTGTCGACCAGCTCTTCGTTGGTGATGATTTCGGGTGGAGTGTAGAGGCCGGTCGCGGAGATTACCGGGCGGTGGGTCCAGGTCATGCGCACGGGATTAGGCGTGCGCTATCGTCCCGGCAACCGCCTTCACCCGCTGTTGGCCGCGTAACCCAGAGCAACCACCACGGCGCCCAGCAAAGCCACCACCCCGGCCTTGGCAATCTTGGCGTTGCGTTGCTTCTTGCGAGCCTCGAGCCTGCGGCGCTCTTCCTTGTTCACGACTGCCTCGTCAAATCCGATCCGACCCCCGCGCCCGGGGTGTCGGGAAGCGGTAAAAATGGTGGACAGGGCTGGATTCGAACCAGCGTACGCTTGCGCGGGCAGATTTACAGTCTGCTGCCTTTAACCACTCGGCCACCTGTCCGTGAGGTGCGCGATTCATGCCTCCGGAGAAGGGCCTCGCGCCGAGAGAGGCGCCCTTTGGCGAAGCGCCGCTTGCCTGTCAATGGCCGTGCTGGCAGGGGGCGCGCCATGGCGAAGGGCGACAGGAAACGCGCGTTGCGCGGGCGAGCGGGACGGATGCAGGGCGGGCGCGGCAGCGGGCGCGCCAGCAGCGGACAGGTGCGGCTGTGGGGCCGCCACGCGGTCGAGGCGGCGCTGAAGAACCCGGCGCGCAGCCACCGCAAGCTGTGGGCGACCCGCGAGGGGCTGGATTCGCTCGATGGCGAGCTGCCGGCCAATTTCCCGCTCGAGCTGGCCGACATGCCCGACCTCGACCGGCTGGTCGCACGCGATGCCCCGCACCAGGGACTAGTGCTGGAATGCGCGGCTCTCGAGGACATTCATCTCGACGAGGTGCTGGACGGCGATCCGTCGCGGCCCATCGTGGTGCTCGACCAGGTGACCGATCCGCACAATCTGGGCGCGGTGATGCGCTCGGCCGCGGCGTTCGGAGCGGCTGCGCTAGTGACGCAGGACCGTCATGCCCCGCCAGAAGGCGGCGTGGTCGCGAAATCCGCCAGCGGGGCGCTTGAAGTCCTGCCATGGGTCCGGGTGGTCAACCTCGCCCGTGCGCTGGAGGAAATCGCGGCGGCAGGGTACTGGCGCATCGGCCTCGCCGGCGAAGCGGCGTCAACGCTGGCGGAGGCGCTGCCTGCCGGGCCGGTCGCGCTTGTGCTCGGTGCCGAGGGGCCCGGGATGCGCCATAACATCGCCGCCCACTGCGACGCGCTGGCGCGGCTGCCGATCAGTGAGACGGTCGAAAGCCTGAACGTCTCGAACGCGGCGGCGGTGGCGCTTTACGCGGTGGCGAGCAGAGCCCCGGCCTGATCCGGTCCGGCATGGCAGCACGGGCGCGCGCGGCGGCGCGCCGGAAAGCTGCTCAGTTCACCGAGTCCTTCAGGCCCTTGCCGGCCTTGAACTTGGGCTGGTTGGAGGCCTTGATCTTCATCGGCTCCCCGGTGCGGGGATTGCGGCCGGTCGAGGCCTTGCGCTTGGCCACCGAAAATGTGCCGAAGCCGACAAGGCGGACTTCATCGCCCTTCCTGAGGGCCGCGGAAATCGCGTCGAACACGCTTTCGACCGCACCCGAGGCCTGGCTCTTGGAAAGTCCGCTTGCATCGGCGACCGCGCCGATGAGGTCGTTTTTGTTCATAGTCCCCGACATCCCCCTTGCAGATTGGCTGGTTTGACGGCGAGACTCGCCGCGCACGAGGCGGGGACTTGAACGGCTTTTGCCCGTCGAGTCAAAGCGAAATGGCTCAGAAAATGGCCGATTTGGCGCGAAAATCGCCTCCTCGGCCATCTTCCGATAATCAGTGCGCCATGGTGCCCCCTACCGGATGCGCGGCTGCGGCAGCGGCGGGCTGGCTCGCCAGGTCCTCCGCCTCGGTCCATTCGATGGGTTCCAGCGGCGCCGTCAGCGCGCGCTCCAGCACCTCGTCCACATGGCGCACCGGAACGATCGTCAGCCCCTCGCGCAGATTGGCGGGCAGCTCTGCAAGGTCCTTCTCGTTCTCCTCGGGAATGATGACTGTGGTAATGCCACCGCGCAGCGCCGCCAGCAGCTTCTCCTTGAGGCCGCCGATCGCCAGCACCCGACCTCGCAGCGTCACCTCGCCGGTCATCGCGACGTCCGGACGCACGGCGATTCCGGTAAGCGTCGACACGATCGAGGTGACCATGCCGATGCCGGCACTCGGCCCGTCCTTGGGCACAGCGCCCTCGGGCAAATGGATGTGGATGTTGCGGCGCTGGAACAGGCTGGGCTTGATGCCATAGGCGGGCGCGCGCGCCTTCACAAAACTGAAGGCGGCGGCGACGCTTTCGGTCATTACCTCGCCCAGCTTGCCGGTGGTCTTGATCTCGCCCTTGCCCGGCGTGGTCACGCTTTCGATAGTGAGCAGCTCGCCGCCAACCTCGGTCCAGGCGAGCCCGGTTACGGCACCGACCTGCGCCTCCTCCTCGCCCATGCCGTGCTTGTATTTCCGCACGCCGGCGAATTCGGCGAGGTTTTCGGGCGTGATCGACACGGCCGTCGCCTTGCCTTCGAGAATGCGGCGCAGGCTCTTGCGAGCCAGCCGCGCGATCTCGCGCTCCAGCGTGCGGACCCCGGCCTCGCGCGTGTAATGTCGGATGAGATCGCGAAGCCCCTCCTCGGTCAGCTCGAACTCGCCCTCGGCAAGGCCATGCGCCTCGATCTGCTTGGCGATAAGGTGCCGCTGCGCGATCTCCACCTTCTCGTCCTCGGTGTAGCCCTCGAGCCGGATGATCTCCATGCGGTCGAGCAGGGGCTGCGGCAGGTTGAGACTGTTCGCGGTGCACACGAACATCACGTCCGAAAGGTCGAAATCGACCTCGAGGTAATGGTCCTGGAACCTGGCGTTCTGCTCGGGGTCGAGCACCTCGAGCAGTGCCGAGGCCGGATCGCCGCGAAAGTCCTGGCCGAGCTTGTCGATCTCGTCGAGCAGGAACAGAGGGTTGGCCTTCCCGGCCTTGCGCAGGTTGGTGACGATCTTGCCCGGCAGGGAGCCGATATAGGTGCGGCGGTGACCGCGAATCTCGGCCTCGTCACGCACGCCACCCAGCGACTGGCGAATGAATTCGCGCCCCGTCGCCTTGGCGATCGACTTGCCGAGACTGGTCTTGCCCACGCCCGGCGGGCCGACGAGGCACAGAATCGGCCCCTTCAGCTGGTTGGTGCGCGCCTGCACGGCGAGATATTCGACGATTCGATCCTTGACCTTCTCGAGCGCATAATGATCGGCATCGAGAACGGCCTGCGCCGCTGCGATATCCTTGTTCACCTTCGACCGCTTGCCCCAGGGCAGACCCAGCAACACATCGAGGTAGTTGCGGATGACGGTCGCCTCCGCGCTCATCGGCTGCATCGATTTCAGCTTCTTGAGCTCGCCCTCGGCTTTGGCGCGGGCTTCCTTGCTGAGCTTCGTCTTGGCGATCGTCTGGGCCAGCTCGCCGATTTCGTTCGATTCGTCATCACCGCCGCCCAGCTCGTTCTGGATCGCCTTCAACTGCTCGTTGAGATAATATTCGCGCTGGTTTTTCTCCATCTGCCGCTTCACGCGACCGCGGATCTTGCGCTCGACCTGGAGCACGGAGAGCTCGCCTTCCATGAAGGCCATGACCATTTCGAGCCGCTTCAACGGATCGGCCTCGGCCAGCAGCGCCTGCTTGTCCGCGACCTTGACCGCCAGCGCGGCGGCGATGGTGTCGGCCAGTTCCGACGGATCGTCGAGTTCGCCAAGCGACTGGCCGCCGTCCTCGTCCATGTTCTTCTTGAGCTTGGCATATTCGCCGAACTGTTCGACAACGTGCCGCATCATCGCGGTGACCTCGGTGCCGGCAACCGTCTGCGGCTCAACGTCCGAGACGCTCGCCATAACGTAGTCACCGACCGTCTCCAGCGTTTCGAGCGTTACGCGGCGATTGCCCTCCACCATCACCCGCACGGTGCCATCGGGCAGCTTCAGCATCTGGAGAACCTGCGCCACCACGCCCAGATCGTAGAGATCCTCGCGATCAGGATCGTCGCAGCCGGGGTCCAGCTGGGCGACGAGAGCGATCTCCTTGCCCCCATCCATCGCGGCTTCCAGCGCCGCGACCGACTTTGCGCGGCCCACGAACAGGGGGACAACCATGCCGGGGAAGACGACGATGTCGCGCAGGGGAAGGAGAGGAAACTTGGCAGTCATGGCAATCCAATCGATAGTAGCGGCGCGACCCCGCACCAACTGTCCGACGGGCAATATGGGAAGCAGCCCGCGCCGCTGCAACGCGGCCGGGCGCCCCTGTTGTGGATGGCGCGGCGCAAGGACCGCCCTATAGCGTAATGGTGATCGTTACCCGGTCCGGGGTCACGCCGGCCAGCGCCGCGATCTGCGCGCGGGCGGCAGCGACCGTATGGGCGAGTTGCCCGGTGCTTTCGGTGAAACCACCAGGTGCATCGACCCCCAGGGAGCCGTCGGCGGACCCGATCTGGAGTTCGGAGACGGCGACGCCCAGCCCGCGGGCAAGCGTCTCGAGGCTGCCCAGCCGGGGTACGGTGCGGCCGGTTTCCCAGGCCCAGATGCTCGGCGTGCTGATGCCGGACCTTTCGGCGAGTTCCGCCCGCGTCAGGTCGCGCTCCATGCGGAGCTGCTTCAGCCGTGCCGCCAGCGTCTTTGCCGCAGTGCGCTGCAGCGGCGCGTCATTCGCAACCTGCTCGGCATGCGCCGCCTCGCCCTTGGCGCGGACGGCATCGATGGCGGGCTGCGAAAGATGGGCATGGAGTCGGCATCCGGCCAGCTTGTCGCCCTGCCAGATGACCTGTGCAGCCACCTCCCCCGCCTCGGGCAGCAGCACCGAAATGGTTTTGTCGAGCTGCGCGCCTTCCTCCGTCTCGAGAT
>JAJYQP010000108.1 GCA_021794525.1 Pseudomonadota bacterium
GCATAGGGCGGCGGCTTTACGAGGAGCGGCGCGCGCTGGCGGAGCGCCTCGACCTTACCGGCATCGTGTTCGGGGGCCGGATGCCCGGCTATTCCCGCGCCAAGCGGCGCAAGCGCAACCGCGCCGAGACGCCCGAGGACTACCTCCAGCTCGTGATCGACAACAAGGTGCACGATCCGGTGCTCCGCTTCCAGCTCGCCAACGGGTTCGAGCCGCAGGGCGTGCTCAAGGGCTATCTTCCCGAGGACAAGCGCAGCCGCGGCCACGCGGTGCGGATGGTGTGGCGCAACCCCTATGTCGATAGCGCCAGCCCGCCCAAGCACCGACTACCGCGCGGAGTCGAGAGCGTGCGCATCGCCACCTGCCAGCTGCAGGCGCGCGCGGTCAGCAGCTTCGACGAGTTCATGGGCCAGGTCGAATATTTCGTCGACGTCGCCTCCGACTACGAGGCCGATTTCATCGTCTTCCCGGAGCTCTTCACGCTCATGCTCCTCTCTGCCGAGGAGAAGGAGCTGACCCCGCTCGAGGCGATCGAGAAGCTGTCCGACTACACCCCGCAGATCCGCGACCGGCTGTCCGAGCTCGCGCTCAGCTTCAACATCAACATCATAGGCGGCAGCCATCCGACCCGGATGGAAGACGGCGACATCCACAATGTCGCCTATGTGTGCCTGCGCGACGGGTCGATCCACGCGCAGGAAAAGATCCACCCCACCCCCAACGAGGCGTACTGGTGGAATATCAAGGGCGGCGACAGCATCGACGCCATCCCCACCGACTGCGGACCCATCGGCGTCCTGATCTGCTACGACAGCGAGTTTCCCGAACTCGCCCGCCGCTTGGTCGACGAAGGCGCGCGGATCATCTTCATCCCCTTCTGCACCGACAGCCGGCAGGGCTATATGCGGGTGCGCTATTGCGCACAGGCCCGCGCCATCGAGAACCAGTGCTTCACGGTGATGAGCGGCAATGTCGGCAATCTGCCGAACGTCGGCAACATGGACATCCAGTACGCCCAAAGCTGCATCCTGACGCCCTGCGACTTCCCCTTCGCGCGCGACGGCATCGCGGCGGAGGCGAGCGAGAACGTCGAGACGCTGACGATCAGCGACGTGAACCTCGCCGACCTAAGCTGGGCGCGCGCGGAGGGTACGGTCCAGAACCTCGCCGACCGGCGGTTCGACCTCTATCGCATCGAATGGGACAAGCGCGTGGGCAAGGCCGGCTCGCGCATCGACGAGGCGCGGCCCCGGGCGGAGAGTGCGCCGGCCGGACCGCACATCCCGGGGGGCGGTTGACGGGGTGACATCGCGCCGACCGCTCGATAGGTCGGCATCATGGCCCCTGCCCTCGAAACCAATTCCGCGCTTTCCGACGCGCTGGTGATACTGGGCGCGGCGGGCATCGTGATCCCGCTCTTCGCGCGGTTCCGCATCACCCCGGTCATAGGGTTCATCCTTATCGGCGTATTGGTCGGTCCGTTCGGGCTTGGCAGACTGGTCGCGGAGCACCCCTGGCTAGGCTACATCACCATCAGCAATCGCGAAGGGCTGGAACCCTTCGCCGAATTCGGGATCGTGCTGCTGCTGTTCGGCATCGGTCTGGAGCTGTCGTTCAAGCGGCTCGCCCAGATGCGTCACGAAATCTTTCGCCTCGGCCCGCTGGAGCTGTTCGGTGGGGCCGCGCTAATCGCTCTTGGCCTCATTACGCTTGGAAACTCGCCCACGACGGCGCTCGCACTCGGGCTCGCGCTGGCATTGTCCTCGACCGCTCTGGTCTTGCGCATCTCCGATCACCGCACGCCGGTCGGGCGAGCGGCGCTCGGCACGCTGCTGTTCGAGGACATCATGATCGTTCCGATCGTCTTCCTCCTCGGCGCCATGGGCCGCGGCGGGTCGGAGTTCAGCGGAGACGCCTTCACGCAGACGCTGTTGTCGGGAGCGGTGGTGATGCTGGTGCTGATCGTGGCCGGCCGGTTCCTTTTGCCTCCGCTGTTCTCGCAGGCGGCGCGCACCAAAAGCCCGGAGCTGTTCCTCGCTGCCAGCCTCATCGTGGTGATCGCGGCCTCGCTGGCGACGGCGGCGGTCGGCCTGTCCCCGATCGTCGGCGCGCTCGTCGCGGGGCTGATGATCGCCGAGACCGACTATCACGCCGAGGTCGAAAGCATGATCGAGCCCTTTCGCGGGCTGGCGCTGGGCATATTCCTCATCACCGTCGGCATGGCGGTGGACCTTGCGGTGCTGTGGGAGCAGTTCGGCGAGATTGTGACGGCACTGACGCTGGTGCTGGTCATCAAGGCGGGTGTCACCACCATGATGCTGCGCCTCGGCGGCCTGCGCTGGGGCAATGCGACCGAGGCGGGCATCCTGCTCTCCAGCCCTTCGGAGACGACCCTGATCGTGCTGACCACAGCGCTCGCAGTCAACCTGATCAATGCCGATGCCGCCGGATTCTGGCAGACGGTCACCGCGCTCGGCCTGACGATCACCCCGCTGCTGGCCGCGCTCGGGCGATGGCTCTCGCGACGGGTCGAGCAGGCCGCCGCGACAGAGGAAGTCGGCAGCACCGACGAGGGTGCCGACCGCGTGCTCGTGATCGGCGGGGGCCGCGTTGGCCGTCTCGTCGCCGATATGCTGAATGCGCACGGCAAGCCTTACCGCATCATCGAGAGCGACGACGACATTGTCCGGGGTCTGCGTCGCGACGGGTATGCCGCAAGCTTCGGCGACGCCGCCCGCCTGGACGCGCTGGAGCGCATGGGTGCCGCCGATGCCGCTGCCGTCGTCCTTACGATGGACGTGCCGGTCGCCGCCCGCAGGCTCGTCCGCCAGCTCCGCGATGCCCACCCGGACATGTTGATTGTCGCGCGCGCAAGAGACGTCTCCCACGCCGCCGAGCTCTACCGCGCCGGGGCGAGCCACGCCGTCCCCGAGACGCTGGAAAGCTCCCTTCAGCTGTCCGAGGCGGTGCTGGTCGATATCGGCGTGGCAATGGGGCCGGTGATCGCCTCGATCCACGAGAAGCGCGACGAGTTCCGCGCCGAGATCGAGCGCGAGGGCGCGCTGGATTATCGCCCCAAGCTCAGGACGGGCACTCCCGACGGCTGAATGCGTTGACGAGGGGAAGGAGACCCGAGATGGCCGAAAATCCCGCCCAGCAGACCGAAGACAAGGACAAGTTTTCGCCCAAGAACGTGACTGAGGATCCCAAAGCGCACGAGGACCATCACGCAGACTTCCACGGTCGGGACCTGCCGCGCGGCAGCGAGCCCGCGACCCGCGATCACGCACGCAACCGGGGCTAGTACCTAGGCGGGCACCTTCGCCAGCGCATTCTTGACCGCGGCGATGGCTTCGGTTGCCTTCAAGCCGTCTGGCCCACCGCCCTGGGCCATGTCCGGCCTGCCACCGCCGCCCTTGCCGCCCAGCGCCGCCACGCCGGCCCGGACGAGATCGACTGCGCTGAAGCGGGTCGTCAGATCATCGGTCACCGCCGCGGCGATCGCCGCCTTACCTTCGTTCACCGCCACGATCGCGGCCACACCCGATCCCATGCGCTGCTTGGCCTGGTCGAGCAGCGGGCGCAGTTCGCGCGCATCCAGGCCTTCCAAGACCTGCCCGGAGAACTTGACGCCGGCGACCTCTTCATCGGCCTGCACCGGGGCACTGCCGCCCCCGCCCATCGCGAGCGCCTTCTTCGCCTCGGCCAGCTCCTTTTCGAGCCGCCTGCGCTCCTCCACCAGCGCCGCGACACGCGCGGTGGCCTCCTCGGGGCTGGTGCGCAGCGCGCCCGCGATGGCGCGGACGGCCTCGTCGCGGGCGTTGAGCCACTGCCGCGCCGCCTCGCCGGTCAGCGCCTCGATGCGCCGGACACCCGAGCTGACCGCGCTTTCCGAAACGATCTTGAACAGCCCGATATCCCCCGTCGCGCGGACATGGGTCCCGCCGCACAGCTCGACCGAGTAAGTGCGCCCCTCCCCGGCGCTCTTGCGGCCCATGAACAGCACGCGGACCTCGTCGCCGTATTTCTCGCCAAACAGCGCCAGCGCCCCTGCGGCGACGGCCTCGTCGGGGCTCATCAGCCGGGTGCCGACCTCCTCGTTGGCGCGGATCTCAGCGTTAACCTCGGCCTCGATCGCGGCGATGTCCTCATCCGAGAGCGGTTTGGGGTGCGAGAAGTCGAAGCGGAGACGGTCTTCCGCCACGAGCGAGCCCTTCTGGGTCACGTGCTCGCCCAGCCTGTGGCGGAGAGCGGCGTGGACGAGATGGGTGGCGGAGTGGTTGGCGCGAATCCGGTCGCGGCGCTCGGCGTCGATCTCGAGATGAACGGCGTCGCCAACCTTCACCCTGCCCTTCGCCACGCGGCCTTTGTGCGCATGCAGACGGCCGAGCGGCTTGCTCGTGGTCTCGACGGCGAATTCCAGTCCTTCGGGGGTCCAGATGCGGCCGGCATCGCCGGTCTGGCCGCCGCTTTCGCCGTAGAAGGGCGTCTGGTTGGTGAGGATCGTCACCGCCTCGCCCTCCCCCGCTTGGCCGACCTCGGCGCCATCGCGGACGATGGCAACCACCGCCGCCTCGCCCGTGCTGGAAGCATAGCCGGTGAACTCGGTCGAGCCCTCGCGCTCGGCGATGTCGAACCAGACCTCCTCGTTCGCCGCCTCGCCCGATCCCTTCCAGGCGGCACGGGCGGCGGCCTTCTGCTTGGCCATGGCGGCATCGAAGCCGGCCCGGTCGACGCTCAGCCCGCGGGCGCGCAGCGCGTCTTCGGTGAGGTCGTAGGGGAAGCCGTAGGTGTCGTAGAGCTTGAAGGCGGTCGCGCCGGGCAGCTCGCTGCCATCCTGCAACCCGGCGGTTGCATCATCGAGCAGCTTCAACCCGTTCTGGAGCGTGCGGCGGAATTGAGTCTCCTCGCGCTCCAGCACTTCCTGGATGAGTGCCTGCCCGCGCACCAGCTCCGGATAGGCCTGGCCCATCTCGGTTACGAGGGCTGGGACGAGGCGGTGCATCAGCGGCTCGCTCGCGCCCAGAAGATGCGCATGGCGCATCGCGCGGCGCATGATGCGGCGCAGCACATAGCCGCGCCCTTCATTTGCGGGCAGCACACCATCGGCGAGCAGGAAACTGGTCGAGCGCAGATGGTCGGCGATGACCCGGTGGCTCGCCTGTCGTTCGCCCTCCGCCCGGGTGTGCGTCAGGCTCTCGCTTGCGGCGATCAGCGCCCTGAAGGTGTCGGTGTCGTAATTGTCGTGGACGCCCTGCAGCACTGCCGCGATGCGCTCGAGGCCCATGCCGGTGTCGATGCTCTTCTTTGGCAGCTCCCCCGTGATCTTGTCCGCAACCTGCTCATACTGCATGAACACGAGGTTCCAGACCTCGACGAAGCGGTCGCCGTCCTCGTCCGGGCTGCCGGGAGGGCCCCCGAAGATGTGGTCGCCATGGTCGAAGAATATCTCCGAGCACGGGCCGCAGGGGCCATCGGAGCCCATCGCCCAGAAATTGTCCTTGGTGGGAATGCGGATGATCTTGTCGTCCGAAAACCCGGTCAGCTTCTTCCAGAGGTCGAAGGCCTCGTCGTCGGTGTGATAGACGGTGACCGTCAACCGCTCGGGCGCGATGCCCCATTCCTTCGTCAACAGCGTCCAGGCATGGTGGATCGCGTGCTCCTTGAAATACTCGCCGAAGCTGAAATTGCCGAGCATTTCGAAGAAGGTGTGGTGCCGCGCGGTGTAGCCGACATTGTCGAGATCATTGTGCTTGCCCCCGGCGCGCACGCATTTCTGGCTGCTGGTGGCGGTGGGCGCGGGCGGACTTTCGAGGCCGGTGAAGGCATTCTTGAACGGCACCATGCCCGCATTCACGAACATCAGCGTGGGATCGCTATAGGGCACCAGCGGCGCACTGGGCACGATGGCGTGCCCCTCGCGCGCGAAGTAATCGAGGAAGCTTTTGCGGATGTCGTTGGTCGAGGTCATATCGGGGCCGGGTTAGGCAATGCGCGCGCGCCTCACAAGCCAAGAGTAACCGCTAGCCCTTGCGCGCCGTGACCAGCCACGCGGAAGCCGGAAGGCTGACAGTATCCCCCTGGCGATGATCATCGAGGATTGAGGCTAGCCGAACTAGCGTGGCCGCGCGCTCCTCGTCCGGGAGCGCGGCGATGGGGCTGGCGGTGGGGCCGACCCGCGTGAGGTAATCCACGGCGTCGGACACGGGGTGCTCTCCCGCGCCGAAGATCATGCGATAGTCGATCTGGTGGAAAGCGATTTCCCGCCAACCCGCTTCGCGCAGGACGGTGTCGACATGATCGCGATCTCCGAAGGCGAACGGACCGGGCTCGCGCGGGTCGGCCGGGGGCGCGGGCGCCTCGGCAAGCGCGCCCATCACCGTCGTCACCCATGCATTCTGGCCGCGTGTGCGGAAGCAGGAGAATGCGAGACGGGCTTTGCGGGCCGCCCGGTCATGGAGATGCGCGAAAGCCGCGACCGGATCGCGGAAAAACATGACGCCGTGGCGCGATAGCAGCAGGTCGGGCGCGTGGCGGGGCTCGAACGTGGCCGCGTCGGCGTGGGCAAAGGCGGTGTTGGTGAAATCCCCGGAGCGCTGGCGGGCGACGGCGAGCAGTTCTCCCGAGATGTCGACGCCGGTAACGTGCCGGTCCGGGTAGCGCGACGCAAGCGCAACGCTAAGCTCCCCCGCGCCGCAACCGATGTCGAGAGCGTGGGCATAGGTTTCGACCTCCGCGGCGGCGAGGAGCTGGGGGGTCAGCTCGCCAAAGCTCCGGTCGGTGCGGCGCCATTCGGTCGCCCAGATGTGGCCGACCTGCCCTGTCCAGTCGCGATGGTCGGTCATTGCGTCACCATCCGAAGTAGGGGCCGCCGCGTTCGCGGACGCGCTGCCAGGCGGGGCGGGCGTGGACCTTGTCGACAAAGGCGGCGAGCTTCGGCGCTTTCGAGCCACAGCCCTGCATCACCGGGATCTCGGCGGGGAAGCTCATCATCACGTCGGGGCGGTCCAGTTGGTCCCGACAAAGTGAAGGCTGTCGCCGATGTTGTCTTCGGCGAAGGCGATGTCGGAAGCGAGCTGGTCTTCGATGCGCGGCATGATCGGCGCCGCGGCATCGCCGAGGCGACCGGCCATGATCTTGAGCATGACGGGCACAAAAGAACGAACTTTCGCCGAACTGCATCCATTCGAGGTGACGGACGTGGTCCTCGCTGGCGAGATCGGGGAGCCAGCCCGGGCCGTCATGGCGCTCGCAGAGATACTGGACGATCGCCCCGCTCTCCGCCACCCGGAGACCTCCATCCTCGATCAGCGGCGACTTGCCGAGCGGGTGGGCGGCTTTCAGTTGGGGCGGTGCGAGATTGCTGGTGGCGTCGCGCCGGTAGGCCACGACCTGGTAATCCGCCCCGAGCTCCTCGAGGAGCCAGAGGATTCGCTGCGACCGCGAATTGTTGAGGTGGTGGACGGTGATCACGCGCGCTCTCCGATATCGATTCGCTGAGCCGGAGCCTCAGTGGGCCAGTTCGCGGCGGCGAGCAACACGGAGAAGGTTCAGAACGCCCGTGCATGGACCGCGGACCGGGAGTTCAACAGCGCAAAGCCGGAAAAAGAACCGGCGCGGGACTTCGGGTCGCGATCCCGCAGTCCTGCGCCGGTGATGAAGCGGGCGGTCGTATCCCGGAGCGGTTTGGGACAGGTCCGGTGAACGGCCGGGGTGAGAGGCCGTCCGATTGTCTTCGGCACGCCGCCGTGCTTCGTGGACGTCGCGGGACCCCTCGGACCCCGCCCGGTCCGGAACTATTCGCCGTCGTCCTCCGCATCGGGGCCGGTCATCATCTCCTCAGCGACCTTCTCGGTGCGCTGGCGGATGGCGGCCTCGAGCTTGTCGCACATCCCGGGGTTGTCCTTGAGGAAGGTCTTCGCATTCTCGCGGCCCTGGCCAATGCGGACGCTGTCGTAGCTGAACCACGAGCCCGACTTCTCGACGATGCCGGCCTTGACGCCGAGGTCGAGGATTTCGCCGATCTTCGAGATGCCTTCACCGTACATGATGTCGAATTCGACCTGCTTGAACGGCGGGGCGACCTTGTTCTTGACGACCTTCACGCGGGTGGTGTTGCCGATGATGTCGTCGCGGTCCTTGATCTGGCCGGTGCGGCGGATGTCGAGACGAACCGAGGCGTAGAACTTCAAGGCATTGCCGCCCGTCGTCGTCTCCGGATTGCCGTACATCACGCCGATCTTCATGCGCAGCTGGTTGATGAAGATCACCATGCATTTCGACCGGTTGATCGATCCGGTCAGCTTGCGCAGCGACTGGCTCATCAGCCGGGCCTGAAGGCCGACGTGGCTGTCGCCCATCTCGCCCTCGATCTCCGCCCGCGGCACCAGCGCCGCGACCGAGTCCACCACCAGCACGTCGATCGCGTTGGAACGCACCAGCGTGTCGGTGATTTCCAGCGCCTGCTCCCCGGTGTCGGGCTGCGAGACGATCAGCTCGTCGATATCGACGCCCAGCTTCTTGGCATAGACGGGATCGAGCGCGTGTTCCGCATCGACGAAGGCGGCGGTCCCGCCATTGCGCTGCGCTTCGGCGATGACGTGCAGCGCCAGCGTCGTCTTGCCCGAGCTTTCCGGGCCATAGACCTCGATCACGCGGCCCTTGGGCAAGCCGCCCACGCCCAGCGCGATGTCGAGACCCAGCGAGCCGGTCGAGATCACCTCGACCTGCATGGTTTCCTTCTGGCCCAGCTTCATCGCCGAGCCCTTGCCGAACGCGCGATCGATTTGCGCAAGCGCGGCGTCGAGCGCCTTCTGACGGTCCGTGTCCACTTCCCTGCCTTCTACCAGCTTCAGATTGGCCGCCATGGCGTATGCTCCTGTTGTTGGCGAGAGTCCCCGATCGACTCTTCAACAGGAGGGTTTGTAGCCCTTTTGTTCTCATGGAACAAGAGGGGAACGAGATTTTTTTCTCTCCGACCGCTGTTCAACTGCCGCTGGTCGCCTTGCGCGCCTTTCAGCCGAGCAGAGCACCGCCTCGAACCCCCCGCGCGTCTGGAGCACCAGCCGGCCGTCGGCGTGGGTGCGGACGAACGGGCTCTCGCTCGTCGCCTGCCCGGTTGCGGGATTGGTGCGAGTGATGCGGACCCGGTTGCCCACCGTCGTCTGCCCCTCAGGCGGCGACGGTCTGCTGTCCCAGCACCTCCGCCACCTTGGCATTGATCTGCGCGACCGAGAACGGCTTCGGAATGAAATGCATATTCGCGATATCGATCTGGTTACGTAGCTGTTCCTCGGCGTAACCGGACATGAACAGGATCGGGATGTCCGGCTTCACATTGCGGATCGCGCGCGCCATCGCCGGGCCGTCCATCGCGGGCATGACGACATCGGAGAGGATGAGATCGAACTCGGTATCGCCATTGGCGACGATGCCCAGCCCCTCCTCGCCGTCGCGTGCTGCGGTGACGGAATAGCCGGCGCGGGTCAGCGCCCGCTCGGCGACCGCGCGGACCATGTCCTCGTCCTCGACCAGCAGGATGTTCGCCCCGCCCGTCCAGTCGCTGGCGCTGGCTTCGGGGGCGGGGAGCGGTGGCGACTGGACGAGTTCGCCGCGGTGGACGGGGAGGTAGACGGTGAAGCGTGCCCCGCCCGGCGCCCCATCCGCCCCGGCGACGTTATCGGCGAAGATGAAGCCGTTCGACTGCTTGACGATGCCGTAGACGGTCGACAGGCCGAGCCCGGTGCCCTTGCCCTGCTCCTTGGTGGTGAAGAACGGCTCGAAGATCTTGTTGATCACCGCATCGGGAATGCCGCCGCCGGTGTCCTGCACGATAAGCGCGGTGTAGTCGTCGGCGGGCATGATATCGATGCCCATCTTGCGCACGTCGCGGGCGGAGACGCGGCGGGTCGCCATGGTGAGGCGGCCGATGGTGTCCTTGCCCAGCTTCGCCGCATGGCTCTGCATCGCATCGCGGGCATTGACCGCGAGGTTGATGATGACCTGCTCGAGCTGCTGCGGATCGGCGCGCACCGGGCCCAGTTCGCGGTCGTGCCGGACGCTGAGGTCGATCGAGGGGCCGAGCAGCCGCTTCAGAAGCTGGCTGACCTCGCTCACCACGTCGGGCAGCTGGAGCACCACGGGCCGCAGCGTCTGCTGGCGGCTGAAGGCGAGCAGCTGTCGCGTCAGGCTCGCCGCGCGGTTCGAATTGGCGCGGATCTGCTGGATGTCGTCATAGTCGCTGTCGCCCGGGGTGTGGCGCAGCAGCATGAGGTCGCAATAGCCGATGATTGCGGTCAGCACGTTGTTGAAGTCGTGCGCGACACCGCCCGCGAGCTGGCCCACCGCCTGCATCTTGGTGGCCTGCGCCACCTGGCGGCGCAGGCGCTTCTCCTCGGTGGAATCGCTGATCGAGAGCAGCACCGCCGCCTCGCCAAGCCCGCGCACGCCGGCGAGGCCGATCGAGACCGGCTCCTCCTTGTCGCCCGCGAGGCGCACCGCCATGTCACCGCTGGACGCCACGCCCTTGGCGAAGCGGCGCACCGAGTCCGCGATGGCCGCCTTGTCCTCGCGCACCACCAGGTCGCTCGGGAAGGCGGGCAGCGGCTGGTCCTCGCGCTCCACCGCGCGCAGGAAGGCCTTATTGGCGAACAGGAAACGCCCGTCGCGATCGGTCATGGCGAGGCCGAGCGGCAGGGCCGAGAGCAGCGTCTCGAGCTGCGGGAAGGCGCTGTCGGCATCGCTGCGCCAGCTCGACCCGATGCCCACGCTGCTGTCGACGAGCAGCATGAGCGAGGGTGCCTGGTCGGGCTGCAATCCGCGGCTGTTGCGTTCCTCGAGCGGAATGTGGATCAGGGTCTGGGGCGAACCCTGCTGGCCTTCGCGGGCGAAGAAGATGCGGTCGCGCTCGTCGGCGCGCAGCAGCTTCACGAATTCCTGGCCGAGCAGGTTGGACCGGCCATCCTCGGCCGCGCGCTCGACGAGGCCCGGCGTGTGTCCCAGCACCACCCCGTCCGGCCCGACGAGGGCGAATTCGAGGCCGGCGCGCGACAGCATCCCGCCCATCATCCCGTTGATCTGTTCGAGCAACCCGGAATAGCCACGCTCGACCACGATCTCGGCGAAATGCCAGACGAGATAGTCCTCGCCCCGCCCCGCGCGACCGACCACCAGGCTGAAGCTCCGGTCCTCGCCCTCGCGGACCAGCTTGGCCGCCTCGCCCGTGCCATCGCGCCAGGCGGTGCGGGCCGCCTGTGACAGGAGTTCGCCGCTCGTGCCGGTGAAGCCGAGGTCGGACGGGGGGGCGACCGAGGCGAACCAACGCTGGTAGCTGGCGTTGGCGCAGACGAGGCGGTTGGCGCGATCGGTGACCGCGATGGCGCGCCCGGGGTTATCGATGGCGGCGGCGGTGACCGTCCAGTCGGGCAAGGCGATGTCGGGCTCGGCCGCATTCCGGCCCAGCCGCAGCGCGAAACTCAGCGCCAGCACCAGCACCACCACCCCGCCCGCGTAGGACGCGGCGACCAGCGCGCTGCCCGACGCGATCCACACCAGCAGCACCGAAACCACGATCGCCCCGCCCAGCGCCAGGCCGAGCCGCGCGGTGGGAGGATCGTCGATTGCGGCGAGGCGCTCGGCAAAGCTCGTCATGCCGGGCAGTCCGGTGCCGGGGCATTGGGGGTGGACTTAGCCAGCGTCTCCTCATGCCGCCGCGCGAGTGCCGCCGTAAGCCGCCGCTTGCGCCGCCGCGCCACGACCGGGCGCCAGACCCAAGTCGCCAGTACATAGCCTAGCGAGGCGGCCACCACCGAGAACACCGCCAGCCCGACCAGCACGGCCGGTGCCGCGTCGGAGAAGAACCAGCGTGTCCATTCGCCCAGCGAGGCCCCGCGGTCCATCATCGCGTAAACGGTGGCCGTGTCGGCGTGAAAGCCCAAGAAGTTCCCGATCGCTGCCGAGAAGATCAGGATCAGCGGGGTGGTGAGCGGGTTGGAGAGAAAGGTCATCGCCACGGCGATCGGAATATTGCCGCGGGCCGGCACGCACATCAGCGCGGCACCCACGATCTGCACCCCCGGGATCAGCGCGAAGATGCCGACCAGCAGCCCGACCGCGGTTCCGCGCGGGACCGAGCGCCGGGTGAACCGCCACAGCTCCTGCCGCGCGGCGAGATGGCGCGTCCAGCGGCTGTCCTCCAGCTGCTCGCGCGTGGGCATATTCCTGCGGATCAGGTCCGCCAGAAAGCTCTTTGATTTTGGTCCCGTCATTGCAACCGGCCCGCAATGGTCGGCACCGCCGGAAAGCGCAAGGGGGGCGCAAGGCGGTTATGCGACGGAGCGGCCATGGCAAACGATGTGGGCCCGAACGGTACCCCTGCAATGGCGACGGTCAGCTTTTTTCCCGCATCAGGCGAGCCTTGTCGCGCTTCCAGTCGCGTTCCTTGATAGTGGCCCGCTTGTCGACGTTCTGCTTGCCCTTGGCGAGCGCGAGTTCGACCTTCGCGCGGCCGGTGCGGTTGAAGTAGATCGAGAGCGGCACCAGCGTCATGCCCTTGCGCTCGACGGCACCGAACAGCTTCTCGACCTCGCGCGCGTGGAGCAGTAGCTTCCTCGGCCGGCGCGGTTCATGGTTGAGGCGGTTGCCGTGCGAATATTCGGGGATGTTGGCGTTGACCAGCCAGACCTCGCCGTCCCGCACCTCGGCATAGCTCTCCTTGATGCTCGCCTCGCCCGCGCGCAGCGCCTTGACCTCGGTGCCGGTGAGCGCCAGCCCGGCCTCGTAAGTGTCCTCCACGAAGTAATCGAACCGCACGCGCCGGTTGTCGGCGACGGTCTTGACCTTGTCGAAGGTGACGGGTTTCGGGCGAGCCATAGGGGCGCGGCATCTAGGCGCTCCGGGCGCAAAGTCCAAGCGGCGCTTTTCGCTTGCCAAGCATGGGCGACGTGGCGAATGCGCCGCGAGGGAGAGGCGATGGATCAGCCGGCGGTCACGATACAGCCATTCGAAATCGCAGGCGAGCCGGTTGCGCCGGGGGAACGGCGCACCTTGTCGATCCCGGTGAGCCGCCAGCTCACCGGCCTGTCCGCCAGCCTGGCGCTGCAAGTCCTCCACGGCACCCGCCCCGGCCCCTGCGTGTTCGTGAGCGGCGCGATCCACGGGGACGAGATCAACGGCGTCGCCATCGTCCAGCGGCTCGCCCGCGACCTCGACCCGCAAGCGCTGGCGGGCACGCTCATCCTCGCCCCGGCGGTCAACATCTACGGCCTCGCCGCGCACGAACGCTACCTGCCCGACCGGCGCGATCTCAACCGCTCCTTCCCCGGCAACGCGAAGGGCTCGCTCGCGGCGCAGCTGGCCTATACGTTTCTCACCCATGTGATCGAGCGGTGCACGCTGGGGATCGATCTCCACACCGCCGCGGTGCATCGATACAACCTCCCCCAGATCCGCATCGCGGAAGGCAATCCCTATCTCGTCGAGCTGGCGATGGCCTTCGCGGCGCCGGTCATCGTCGAGAGCCCGTTGCGCGACGGATCGATGCGCGACCTTGCCCACCAGCGCGGCACGCCGATGCTGCTTCTGGAGGCGGGCGAGGCGCTGCGGTTCGACGAGATTTCGATCGACATCGGCACCGAGGGGGTGAAGCGCGTGCTCGCCCATATCGGCATGATCGCGGCGGACGACGGGCTCGCCAGCGTCGGCATCCCGGCCCGCGCCAACCGGTCGAGCTGGGTGCGCAGCCCCCGCGGCGGCATCCTCCACCGCGAGCGGCGCAGCGGCGACACGGTGCACGAGGGCGACCTCCTCGCCACTGTCACCGGCCTGTTCGGCGAGGACGCGATGGCCATGCCCAGCCCGGTCGACGGCATCATCATCGGCCACGCGACGCTGCCGGTGGTGAACCAGGGCGACGCGATCTTCCACGTAGCGCAGGTCGCCAATCTCGAACACGCCGGCGAGGCGATAGAAAGCATCACCGAAGCCATCCGCGCCAGCGAACCCGAAGGCCGCGCCCAGCCGATGCTGGACGAGGAC
Organism: Pseudomonadota bacterium; assembly: GCA_021794525.1. Lineage (GTDB taxonomy): Bacteria > Pseudomonadota > Alphaproteobacteria > Sphingomonadales > Sphingomonadaceae > Qipengyuania. Next base: position 14,035 of record JAJYQP010000108.1, read on the forward strand.
GAGGTGATCTAAGCAAATCGGGAACCAGCGGAGATTTCACGCGGTCAATACCGTGAAGGAGAAAGCCGATGCCACGCGGAGATAAGAGCGCCTATACCGACAAGCAAAAGCGTGAGGCCCAACATATCGAAAAAGGCTACGAGAAGCGCGGCATGCCCAGGAAGGAGGCCGAGGCGCGCGCCTGGGCGACGGTCAACAAGAACACCGGCGGCGGCAACAAGTCCGGTTCGGGGCGGGGCAAAGCGGATACCAATGCCGCCAGCGCCAAGGGCGGGCGCGCGCACAAGTCCGGCTCCCTCGAGCAACGCAGCGCCGCTGCCAGAAAGGGCTGGGACACGCGGCGGAAAAACGCGAAAAAGGGTTGAGCTATACTAGCCCGGCCTGCGCCAGCGCAGCGTCCACTGCTGCCTTGGCGTTATCCGAGCACTCCACCAGCGGCAGGCGCACCTCTGGCGTCACCCAGTCGTGCACCCGGCTCAGCGCGTATTTCACCGGCGCGGGGCTGGCGTCGGAGAACATGGCGTAGTGGAGCGGGAACAGCCGGTCGTTCAGCTCGCGCGCGCGCTTCAGCTCGTTGGCCGCGATGGCCTCGTGGAATTCGGCGCACAGCCTGGGCGCGACATTCGCCGTCACCGAGATGCAGCCGCGCCCGCCTGCCGCGGCATGGGGCAGCCAGAGCTCGTCGTTGCCCGAAAGCTGGCAGAACTCGCGCCCGATGCCCATGCGGTGGTCGGCCACGCGGCTGAGGTCGCCGCTCGCGTCCTTGATGGCGACGATGCGCTGCGGATATTTCCGCACCAGCTCCACCACCGTCTCGTCCAGGATGTCGGTCACCGTGCGCGCGGGAACGTTGTAGAGCACGATCGGCAAATCGCTGTTCTCGGCCAGATGGCTGAAGTGCGCGATTAGCCCGGCCTGCCCCGGCCGGTTGTAGTAGGGCGCGACGCAGAGCCCCGCCGCGGCCCCGGCCTTCTGCGAAAAACGCATATGCAACAGCGCGTTGTTGGTATCGTTGGACCCGCAACCCGCGATCACCGGCACGCGGCCCGCAGCCTGCTCGATACAGACCTCGATCACCCGGTGATGCTCGGCATTCGAAATTGTCGATGCCTCTCCGGTCGTACCGCAGGCGACCAGCGCGCTGCTGCCCTGATCGATCTGCCAGTCCACCAGCCGGCGGAAGGCGCGCTCGTCGAACGCCCCGTCGCGAAAAGGAGTCACCAGAGCGGGAATCGAACCTGAAAACATTGCGTTGGCTCCGGCGAGGGGTCATTCGGATGGCGGCGGGGCAATGGTGCCGTTCACCGCCTGATAAGGAGGCGGTCCGCACAATGTCCAGCATGGTTAGATCGATCACTGGACAGGTTTTTCTCGGCACCGCAGCCTTCCTCTTTTCCGCCAGCGCGCAGGCGCAAGACGCCGCGAGCTGGGACGAGGCGCGCACCAGTCTCGTGGCGCAGGGTCCGGGACGCCTCGCCCCCGCCATCAGCCAGTGGGAATATCTGATCGCGCGCGACAATTTGCCGTTCCAGGACTACGCGAATTTCGTCACCGCATACCCCGATTTTCCCCGTAGCGAGACACTGCGCCGCCGCGCCGAGGCCGCGCTGGAGCGGGGCAATCCGGGTTCCGCGCAGGTGCTCGCCTTCTTCGCCAAGGCGCCACCGCTGACCAATGCCGGGCGCGCTGCCCACGCGCAGGCGCTGGCGATGGCGGGCCGGCCAGAGGCGCTCGCCGCCGCGCGCGCGGCCTGGCGCGGGGGAAAGATGCCGCCCGCCGCGGAGGCCGATATCGCCAGCCGCTTCGCCTTGCGCTTCAGCCCGGATGACAATCTCGCCCGCATGGATTCGCTGCTGTGGCAGAGCGAGACCGAGAGCGCGGCACGGCAGGTTGTGCGCATCTCCGGCCCGGAGCGCGACCTCGCGATGGCGCGGCTTTCCCTGGTGCAGGGCCAGTTGCCCGAAACAGCGGGGCTGACCGTGCCCGCGAACGCGCTGCGCGATCCGGGCTATGTCTATAACCTCGCCCGCTATCACCGGACCAGGGGCAATATGCCCGCCGCGATCGCGCTGCTTGCCACTCGCCCCAGGGTCGACCGCCTTCCGCTCGACCAGGAAGCAATGATCGCGGAGCTGCTGCGCGTCGCGCGGGCGGCCGGGGCCGACAGCGGGGCGCGGATCGCGGGGCAGACCGACGATCTGTTCGCGCCCGGTGCCGACCTCACGGCCAAGAGCTATCGCCTGCGCGACGACTACACCTCGCTGATGTGGCTGGGCGGGACCAGGGTGCTGTGGGATCTCGGTGACGGCCGCCGCGCCGCGCCGCTGTTCTACCGCTATGGGGCCGCCGCCAAGACGCCGCAGACCCGTTCCAAGGGCTTCTTCTGGGCCGGTCGTGCCGCCGCGCGTGGAGGGGACCGCAAGGAAGCCGCGCGCTATTACGAGATGGCCGCCGCCTATCCGGAGCGGTTCTACGGCCAGCTCGCGATCAAGGAGCTGGGTCGGCCCCAGCCCAGCTTCGCGACCGGCACCGTGGCGCAGCCCAGCGCCGCGCAGCAGGCGGCGTTCGATGCAAGCTCGCTGGTGCGGGCGGTGCGCGAGGTTGCGCGCGACGCGCCCTGGCGCACCGGCATCCAGTTCTACCGCGAGCTCGCCGACCAGGCCCAGACGCCGGAGCAGCACGCGATGGTCTCCGCCCTCGCCCGCCAGATCGGGCGGCGCGACCTCGCCGTGATCCTGTCGGACGCGGCGGGAACCAACGGGCTCGGCGGCTACGTCGCGCTTGGCTATCCGACCGTGTCGACCCCTCCCGGCACCGACTGGACCATGGTTCACGCCATCGCCCGGCAGGAAAGCCAGTTCGCCGACAATGCCATAAGCCACGCCGGGGCGCGCGGGCTGATGCAGCTGATGCCCGGCACCGCGAAGGAGCAGGCGGGTAAGATGGGCATCACCTATATGTCCGCCGACCTCATTTCCTCGCCGTCCACCAACATCCGGCTGGGCGACGGCTATTTCGCGCGGATGATGAGCTATTACGGTGGCAGCTATCCGCTGGCGGTGGCGGCTTACAACGCCGGCCCGGGGAACGTGAACAAGTGGCTGCGCGCCAACGGCGATCCGCGCAGCGGGGCCGTGGCGTGGCTGGACTGGATCGAGCGCATCCCGCTGTCGGAGACCCGCAACTACGTCCAGCGCGTGATCGAGAACGCCGCCGCCTACGAGCAGCTCTATCCCGCCAAAGCGCAGCTCGGCCGCAGCCGGACGGTCGCCGAATTTCTGCGCTAGCCCGCGTGGCGGCACACTACACGACGAGCGGGACGCCGGGCTCGTATTTGCTGGTGCGGATGGTGAGGCTGGTCTTCACGCTCGCGACATTGGGCGCGGGCGTCAGCTTGCTGGTCAGGAAATCCTGGAAGCTCTGCAAATCGCGGCTGACGATCTTGAGGATGAAATCGATCTCGCCGTTGAGCATGTGCACTTCGCGCACTTCCGGCAGGTCGTGCATTGCCGCCTCGAAGGCGCGGAGCGATTCCTCGGCCTGGCTCTTCAAGCTGACCATGGCGAAGACGGTGATGGTAAAGCCCAGCTTCGAGGCGTCGAGCTCCGCGTGGTATCCGCGGATGATCCCGTCCTCCTCCAGCGCGCGTACCCGCCGCAGGCACGGCGGCGCGGTGAGTCCCACGCGCTGGGCCAGATCGACATTGGTGATCCGCCCCTCGTTCTGGAGCTCGGCGAGAAGCTGTCGATCGATCGTATCGAGATGCGCCATGGCTCGGCCCCCGGTTATGCGACCGCCGGATTACGCGCCGGCGAACTCTTTGGCGCAAGCTTCGGCATTAATCCTGCTGCGCCCGGATAATTTTATTTTCATGCCAGCGCCCGTCCCGCTTTGCAACGCGGGGGAAAACTTTTGTCCGGGCTGGCGCGCGATCGGTTATCGGAGTTGAGAGGACGGGCCCAGCCGCGCCGGGGGAATGCGCGGTGGCTCCCGCAGGGATCTATGCACGTCGACGACCGCCTTTCCACCGTGTTGCAGCACCGCGCCGCAGGCGAGCGGGCGGCGCGCGTGCAGTACCGGCAGTTGCTCGACCTGCTCGGAGAGCCGGACGGGGAACCCGATCCCGGCCTCGCGCGCGCCGCTTTCCGCCGACTGGAGGCGCTCGGCGTACTCGTCCCCGTCAGCCAGCGCGAACGGATCGCCGCCGAATGCAGCGCCCGGATCCGTAATCCCCGCCTCATCGCCTGGCTTGCCGGGTCGGAGCCGCGCATCGCCGTCGCGGCGCTTTCCCGCGCCGAGCTGACCGAGGCGCAGTGGACCGCGCTCATCCCCGAACTGCCGATCCGTGCCCGCGGCCTTCTGCGCCATCGCCGCAATATGCCCCCGCCGGCCGCCGCCCTGCTTGACCGGCTCGGCGCCTATGACCGCGCGCTGCCCGAACCTCTCGTCATCGAGGAGAGCCTGCCGAAGCTCGATGCCGTGGACAGCGCCCCCGATCCGGTCGAACGCGCCGCGCTCGATCTCGGCAGCTTCCCGACCGAGGGCTATTTGATCGACGATGGCGCAGCGACCGCCGGGGATGCCCCGGTGCCGGGCACCGATCTCGGCGCGCTGGTCAAGCGGATCGAGGCATTCCAGCGCGCCCGCGAGCATCGCCAGCGCGCGCCCGCCGCCGATTCGCCGCGCCTGCCGCTCGCCGACGAGGAGCCCGAGGATAGTGGCGAGAGCCGCCCCGCCGCTTCCGTCCTGTTCACCACCGACGAAACCGGGCGGATCGTCTGGGCCGAGCCCGCGCTCGCGCCGCTGCTCGTCGGCGCATCGCTGGCGATGGACGGGGACGAGCGAGTGGCCGGTTTTGCCAGGGCCTTCGCGCGCCGCCGCCCGGTGAGCGACATCGCCATCGAGCTGGGCGGCGCGGATCCTGTTGCTGGCATCTGGCTGGCCGAGGGCGCGCCGCGCTTCTCGCGCCGGGGCGGACAGTTCACAGGCTATGTCGGCCGCCTGCGCCGCCCCACGCCGGCCGCCGCCGCGGACAGCCGGGCGAGCCGCGCCGCCGACCGCGTGCGCCAGCTCCTCCACGAACTGCGGACGCCCGTCACAGCCATCCAGGGGTTTGCCGAGGTCATCCAGCAGCAGACGGTCGGCCCGGTGCCGCACGAATACCGCGCCATCGCCGCGGCCATCGCGGGCGATGCGGCGCGGATGCTCGCGGGCCTCGGCGAGATCGAGCGCCTCGCGCGGCTCGAGGCCGGCACGCAGGAGCTGGCCGAAGGCAGCAGCGATTTCGTCGCCGTGGTCCGGCGGCAGGCAAGCCAGCTCCAGAGCGCGCTGTCGCCCCGCGTGGCGCGGCTCGATGCGACCTGGCGGCTGGACGAGGCCAAGGTGCCGCTCACCAGCGAGAGCGCCGAAACGCTGGCCTGGCGCTTCCTGGGCACAGTCGCGGCGGCAACCGCGGCGGGGGAACGGATCACGCTCGAACTGGATGGAGCGATGGACCGGGTGAGCCTGACGGTGCGCCTGCCGCTGGCGCTCGCGCAGACCGAGGATATCTTTGCTGCCGACGTGAGGCCCGCGGTCGGTGCCGTGGTGGGCACGGGGCTCTTCGGTGCCGGCTTCGCCATGCGGCTCGCCCGGGCGGAGGCGCGGGCGGCGGGCGGCGACCTCGTGCGGCCGGACGCATCGACGATGGTGCTGACGCTTCCGCTCGGCGATCGCACTTTCGCCGGGCCCGGCGTTCCCGGCCGCACCGCGCAGCGCGCCCAAAGCTGATTGCGCGACCCTATCCAACTTGCCCTCCCCGGGAGTGCCCGCTAGGCGCGCAAGCCGGCGCGCAGCCGACGGGCCTGTAGCTCAGCGGTTAGAGCTGGCCGCTCATAACGGCTAGGTCGCGGGTTCGAATCCTGCCGGGCCCACCGGTTGCGCGCCGCCATTGCCGAACGGTCCGCTCGTCGCTAGAGCGCGCCGTCCGCATCGCTGGCCGGTTACCCACCCGGCCCTTCGCAGCGCTGCGGGTGGCCGATCATAACTCCTCGGGGAGTGGCGCAGTCCGGTAGCGCGCCTGCTTTGGGAGCAGGATGTCGCAGGTTCGAATCCTGTCTCCCCGACCAGTTTCGATTAGACAAAACTGTCCGGGGGACGGTTTTGCATCGAAACTCCCGAGCGATAGCGAAGGGGTGTCCAGCCTCCAGCGCCACCCGTCCTAACGCACTCGCTCGAATCGCACCTCGCCGCGGACGGGGTCCGCCCCTACCAGCCGCACCATCAGCGCCTCTCCCGCGGCGACGCTGCCGGTATCGACGCGGGCGAGGACGGGGATGTCGCGCAGTTGCACGCGGGCACCTTTGTCGTCGCGCTCGGTGACCAGCGCGCGGAACACCTCGCCCTCGCGGCCTGCCAGCAGCACGGCCTCCGCAAGGTCGAGGACCGCACGCTCGATCGCGCCTTCGCGCGCGTCGGCGGCGTTGACTGTCCTGGCGAGCCGCTCGAACAGCGCCGGTTCGGGCACCGGACCGCCTTCGACCAGCGCCAGCACGGTATCGAGGATGTAGCGGTCCCCCAGCCGCCGCATCGGCGCGGTGGCGTGGGTATAGATCGCCGCCAGAGCCGCGTGCCAGGGCGTGTGACCGGCGCGGAAGGGCACATAACTCGCCCCCGTCCCGACGCGCCGCACCGCCAGCTGGAACGCGGCGCCCGCCACCGTGCGCGGGTCGATCGTACGTTCGAACTCGCCGAGCGGCATCGCATCGTGCCAGTTGAGGCCGAGCCCGCGCGCCGCCTGGCGCAGCCGCGCCACGGCGCGCTCGTCGGGCGCGGGCATCTCGCGGAACATCCCCGTCCCCGCCGCGTGCAGAGCCTGTGCGATGGCGATGTTAGCCGCGAGCGAGAGCGTTGCATTGGCCTCCTCCGAGGCGCGGTGGACGCGAAAGCTCAGGCGATACCGGCTCTCCCCATCGCGCTCGAGTTCCTGCTCGGGCGGATCGACGCGCGCCGCACCGCGGTCCCGCTCGGCCCGGGTCATGCGCGCGGCAAAGGCTTCCAGATGCGGCACGTCAGCCACCTCGGTCGTTTCGTAGGCGAGCTTGGCGCGGCTATGGATGATCGCCCGCTCGGCACCTTCGAGGGCGACAGTGCCATCGGGCGAGCAGCGCACCGACACCACTACGGACGGACGCGGACCGCCCGGCAGCAAGCTCGCCGCGTCCTCGCTCAGGACGGCGGGGTAGAGCCGCGCGCGTCCGTCGGGGAGATAGAGCGTGACGCCGCGCCGCCATGCCTCCGCCACCAGCGCGCTGCCCTCCGGCGCGAACCAGCCAATGTCGGCGAGCGCGTAGTGCAGCAGCAGGTCGTTGCCCGACTCCTCGATGCAGAAGGCCTGGTCGAGATCGGTCGAACTGGCAGGATCGAGCGTGACGAAGGGGCGGTCGGTCCAGTCGGAATGCCCATCCACCACCTGCTTGGCCGCACGTTCGGCCTCGACAGTCACCTCGGGCGGAAACCCGGCCGGAATGTCGAACCGCTCGCGCAGCCGCGCCAGCCCCTCGCCCAGCACCCGGTCGGGATCGGCGAGGACCTTCACCGCTCGCCCGTGCCGCTATTACTTGCCCTGCACGATCGGCTCGGCGCGGTTGGCGAGGATGCCGACCACCTGAGTCCACACCGCCACGTTCTGGCGCAACGCGGCGGGATCGATCTTGTCGAGCGTGTCGTCGGGCGTGTGGTGGAGGTCGAAATAATGCGTCCCGTCCTGCTGGAGGTCGAGGATCGCCGCCCCGCTCTCGCGCGCGAGATTGAGGTCGGCCCCGCCGGTCGCGACCTCCTGTGAAGGCGCGACGCCGAAACGCGCGACCGCGAGCGCCAGTTGCCGGTAAAGCACCGGATCGGTCTTCGTGAAATTGGTGTCGAGCCGCCAGATGCGGTCGGCGCCGAAGTCGCTCTCCAGCCCCGCATAGATGGCATCGCCCTTGTGCGCGGCAGCATAGGCCTTGCTGCCCCACAGCCCGGTTTCCTCGGCGCCCGCGAACAATACGCGCACGGTGCGCAAGGGACGCCCCCCCAGCGCGACCTGTTTCGCTGCCGCGGCGATGATCGCGCAGCCCGCGCCATCGTCGATGGCGCCGGTGCCGAGATCCCAGCTGTCGAGATGGCAGGCGAGCAGCACCGGCGGCAGCTTCGGGTCACGGCCGGTGATCTCGGCGACGACATTGCCGCTGTCGGTCTCGCCCAGGGAGCGCGGGGTGAGCGTCAGTTTCATGGTCACAGGCCGCTCGCCGCGCCGCGCGAACATCCGTTCCAGATTGTCGGCGTCGGGATTGCTGAGCGCGCCCGCGGGGATCGGCGTCACGCCCGCCGCGAATGTGGTCCCGCCGGTATGCGGGGTGCGGTGGTTCTCGGTCCCTATCGAGCGGATCACCGCCGCCACCGCGCCCTTGCTCGCGGCGAGGCTCGGCCCGGTCCAGCGCGCGGGGCCGGCAAAGCCGTAGCCCGATCCGTCCTGCGTCGGCTTCATGTCGTGACTGATGAAGGCGATCTTGCCGGCAAGGCTGCCCGCGGGCGCGGCCTGCAAATCGGCGTAGCTGGAAAAATAGACCACCTCCGCCGCCAGCCCGGCCTCCCCGGTCGAGGCGCTGGTGCCGAGCGCGGTTACCCGCATGGGCTGGGCGAAGGGTGCGGTGATCTCGGCCCTTTCCTCGCCGCGCACCCAGGTCGGCATCGTGTAGGGTTCGACGGCGATGTTCTGGAAGCCATTGGCCCTGAGCCATTGCACCGCCCAGGCGCGTCCACGCGCCTCCGCCTCGGTTCCGGCCTGACGCGGCCCGACCTCGGTGGTGATGCCCTCGACAAAATCCCACGCCAGCGCGTCCTTCTCCAGCGCGAGGTCGGCGACCGTCTCCAGCGCAGGCGGCTTTGGCGATGCAGCCATGACGGCAGTGGATAGGAGCAGCGGAAGCGCGCCGAGCGCGAGGAAGCGTATGGTCATCGCCCGCGGTGCTACCCGCCGCGCGCGCGCCTGCCAAGCCGGTTGCCTGAAAGCCTGCCAGCCCCTATCTGCGCGCCAAATCCGACACACCCGACTCTCTTGCAAGGACCCACCCCGTGGCCGCCCAGTACGCATTCGTCATGAAGAACATGACCAAGACCTTCCCCGGCGCGAACAAGCCGGTGCTGAAGGACATCAACCTGCAGTTCTACCAGGGCGCCAAGATCGGCATCGTCGGCCCCAACGGCGCGGGCAAGTCCACGCTCATCAAGATCATGGCCGGGATCGACAAGGACTTCACGGGCGAGGCCTGGCCGGGCGAGAACATCACCGTCGGTTACCTGGAGCAGGAGCCCGAGCTCGACCCCACCAAGACCGTGCTCGAAAACGTGCGCGAAGGCGCGAAGGAAACCGCCGATCTCGTCGCCCGCTTCAACGAGGTGAGCGCGCTGATGTGCGAGCCCGACGCCGATTTCGACGCGCTCGGCGCCGAGATGGGCGAGCTGCAAGACAAGATCGACGCGGTCGACGGCTGGACGCTCGACAACCAGCTCGAGGTCGCGATGGAGGCGCTGCGCTGTCCGCCGGGCGACTGGCCGGTCAAGGACCTTTCGGGCGGCGAGAAGCGCCGCGTCGCGCTTACCCGGTTGCTGATCCAGAAGCCCGGCATCCTGCTGCTGGACGAGCCGACCAACCACCTAGACGCCGAGAGCGTCCAATGGCTTGAGAACCATCTCAAGGAATATGCGGGCGCGGTGCTGATGATCACCCACGACCGCTACTTCCTCGACAATGTCGTCGGCTGGATCCTCGAACTCGACCGCGGTTCGTACTACCCCTACGAGGGCAATTACTCGACCTATCTGGAGAAGAAGGCCAAGCGCCTCGAGCAGGAGAGTCGCGAGGAGAGCGGCAAACAGAAGGCGCTCCAGCGCGAGCTCGAGTGGATCAGGCAAACGCCCGCCGCGCGCCAGACCAAGAGCAAGGCGCGCATCCGCAAGTTCGAGGAGCTGCAGAACAGCCAGGACCAGCGCCAGGTCGGGAAGGCGCAGATCGTCATCCAGGTGCCCGAGCGCCTCGGCGGCAAGGTCATCGAGGTGAAGAACATCTCGAAGGCCTATGGCGACAAGCTGCTGTTCGAGGACCTCTCGTTCACCCTGCCCCCGGGCGGCATCGTCGGCGTGATCGGGCCGAACGGCGCGGGCAAGTCCACGCTGTTCCGCATCATCACCGGGAAAGAGACGCCGGACAGCGGAACGGTCGAGATGGGCTCGACCGTGCGCCTCGGCTATGTCGACCAGAGCCGCGACCACCTCGACCCCAAGAAGAACGTCTGGGAGGAGATTTCGGACGGGCTCGACTACATGAAGGTCAACGGCCAGGACATGAGCACGCGCGCTTATGTCGGCGCGTTCAACTTCAAGGGGCCGGACCAGCAGAAGAACGTCGGCAAGCTGTCGGGCGGCGAGCGCAACCGCGTCCACATGGCCAAGATGCTCAAGGCCGGCGGCAACGTGCTGCTGCTGGACGAGCCGACCAACGACCTCGACGTCGAGACGCTCGCCGCGCTGGAAGACGCAATCGAGAACTTCGCCGGCTGCGCCGTGGTCATCAGCCACGACCGCTTCTTCCTCGACCGCCTCGCGACCCATATCCTCGCCTTTGAAGGCGACAGCCACGTCGAATGGTTCGAGGGCAACTTCGAGGCTTATGAAGAGGACAAGCGGCGCCGGCTCGGCGATGCGGCGGATCGGCCGACGCGGTTGGCGTATAAGAAGCTGACTAGGTAGGGTCAGTCTTCCGCGCGATAGGGTGATCTCCAAACATGCTTCGCCGTGTCGAACTTTTCGCTGGTTTTCTTCACGTCGTCATATGTCGCTAGCTCGGTGAAGTAGTCCCATCCGTTGAGCTCGCCTCTCTCGCAAAAGGCTTTCGCTTCGTACGGTTCTCCCTTGTGCGCAAAATTACATACGATATGTGGATGTGAGTAATACTCATCGCCGTGAAAATCGATGTACTCAACGTATTCCCAAGGGATGTATCCTATTACCCAACCTTTGGTCGCACCTTCTCGTTCGCCCTCATCAGCTATGCGCCAACAACCCTCGCTTTCTTCCCAGACGATCGAATGGATGTTTAGAGCCACTTCGATGCCTCGATGGTAAATGCCGATCATCTCTGTTCGGAACCATGGGCTAATTCCCGTATGTTCTCCGACAGACGGATACTCCTTTAGTCGCTTGACGTCGCGGATAATGATTCGATGGCTAAGCCTGTCGCGCCTGATTTCACGAAGGTGGCTCCCGACAAGCGGCTTCCATTTCTCCTGCCGCTCAATCTGCAATCTATTGGATCGGAGCTTGCGTCCGCTTATCCAGCGGAGAGCTTCTCGAATAGGCTGATAGACCCAAGATAACCCGACAGTTTCGAGAATTCCGGCCACAGCGAATTGAACATCGCGTGTTTGATTCTTGAAAGGCGCTCCCCCAACAAATCTGGGGACGACGATGCCTGCATAGTCGAATTTGCACAAATCCGCTCAAATCTGTAGACCACCCGCATGCCCCAACTCAACGTCTCCCTCCTCGAAGGCCTCCAGAAAAGGGCCGAGGCGCGCGTGGCCGAGGGGCGCTATTCCAGCGCCAGCGACTACATCCGCAACCTGCTGCGGCAGGACTAGGGCCGCGCCGCCGAGCTGCGCTGGTTGCAGGCGAAAATCGACAAGGGGCGCACCAGTCCGATCGGATCCGCGTCCGGTGAGGGAGATTTTTGTCGTCGTAGTCCGCGACACATAATCTATCGTCATCCCGGACTTGATCCGGGATCAGGCTATCTTTCGCAATGCAGCGCCGAAATAAGCGGGACCCCGGATCAAGTCCGGGGTGACGAGTGGAATGAATTGAGGTCGCTCGCCTACCCCAACCCCGCGCTCTCCACCGTCAGCCCCTCAATGGTCGCCGCGTGCAGCGGCGCGCCGAAGGGCACGTCGAGCTGGCCGTCGTAGCCGCTGCCATCGGGCCGGGGGTTGGCGTGCATCAGGACGCGGTTTTCGTTGAGGTCCACCACCCAGTATTCGGGCACGTCGGCTTCGGCATAAAGGTCCGCCTTGGGACCGAGGTCAGTGGCCAGGGTACTCGCGGAAATTTCGATCACGAGCAGCGCATTCTCAACCGGAAGGATGCCATCGCCCTCGGCAGCGTCGGTCACGACCAGATCGGGTTCGGGCACATCGTGATCCGACACGCGGACCGAGATGTCGGTGAGCACGCGAAGCGATGATCCACAGGCCTTCAACCCTGCCGCCAAGGCAAGCACCATCTCGGTGACGGCCTGCGCATGCGGGCGGTGTTTCGGGCTCATGTAGTAGACTTCTCCTCCGATCAGTTCGGTACTGCGACAGCCGAACGCGCCCTCCCTGTCGAGCAGGAGAAATTCCTCCACCGACAGGCGGTGCTTTGTCTGGCCGTCAACAAGATCGTGCGCCGTCATGGGATTGTCCTATCACACCACTCGCGGTGTTCCAATCGCGGACCGATCCAGAACAAACCTACGCCGCCTCCGCCACTTCCCGGTCATACACCGCCCGGTTCGCGTGAATCTGCGGCAGATGCGCGAAGGTCCGGTCGGCCAGCGCCATCACCGGCACCGCCAGCGACTGGCCAAGTTCCGTCAGCGCGTATTCGACGCCAGGCGGCACGGTAGCGTGGACGGTGCGGGCGACCATGCCGTCGCGTTCGAGCGTTTCAGCGTGCGGGTCAGCATCTGCTGGCTGATGCCGCCGATCTCGCGCCATCCTGCCCGCGCTGGGCGCGTTTGGCCTCTTCCGCCTTTTCGCGGGCCCGCACCGTCTTGCGGGCCTGGTCCGCGAGAGCGCGCCAGGTCTTCTCGGCCCGCAGGTTGCGATCGCGCACATTGTCGAGCGTTGCCGCCGCCGCTTCCTCCGCAGCTTCCCTGGCGCGGGCGTCGTAGAATTCGAAGGTCTGGGACATGGATCGCTCTCTCGTCGCGTCGGGGGGCAGTGAAATCCCCGGCACCGGGGGCACCGGTACCGGGGAACGGCGTTGCAATCGTCAGTCGGCGCTGGAGAGGTTCACAGCGCTGGCCTTGCCGTTGCGGCCCACCTCGACCTCGTAGTTCAGGCGCTGGTTGTTGGTCAGCGTGTCCATCCCCGCGGCCTGGACGGCGGTGATGTGGACGAAGCTGTCCTCGCTGCCGTCATCGGGCTGGATGAAGCCATAGCCCTTGTCGGTGTTGAAGAACTTGACGGTTCCGGTCTTGCTCATGGTGCGTTCCTTTCGGGAAACGATGTCCGTGCCCGGCGAGATTGCCGGCACGGTCGTGCGTCAGGTCGTGTCGTGAAAGGAAGTCGCCGTCTGGGTTGCGCCGGGAGCGCGAGCCTTGCGGCGCGCGAAACATGGGCGGTCGTCAAATGCCGAAGTCCGTCGCTTGTTCGACGTCAGCGCGGGTCAAGTAGCACGGCTTGGCCAAATCACCTAATCTCGCCCCGAAATCGGACAGTTCGCGCTTACCCTGGCGGCGGTACGACCGAGTCCCGGACCATGATCTCATAGGCACTCGTCACGTGGGGCGTGCTGCCCGCTCAGCAAGGCTGCGGTTCGGTTCATTTCGCGCTCATTCGCCGCGCGATAGAACCGTTTCATCGACAATCGCCGTGCGGTGGAGCGGCCCGGAGGGATCGGAAGGAAGCTCCCATGACAAGGTTGGATGTGATGAAGGCGGCGCTGCTGGCCGGGGCCGCATTGCTCGCCGCTCTGCCCGCGCAGGCGCAGGACGAGCGCCGCGCTGCGCGGCAGGAACGCATTGAGCAGGCTGAGCGCGGCGACTGGCGCGGACAGCAGCGCGCCCCCGCCCAGGTTCAGGCGCAACCGCAGGCCCGGCCCGAGCGCCAGGTCGAACGGCAATGGCAGCCGCAGCGCCAGCCCCAGGGCGAAGCGCGGGGCAACTGGGTTGGCCGCCGCGACATGCGCGAGCCTGTCGAGCGGGCGCAGGCCCGCCCCGAGCGCGGCGACATGGCCGTGGGTCGCGGCTGGGGTCGCCAGGCCGAGGTGCAATCGCAGTCCGCCACCGCCCCGTCGGCCCGCACCTACGGCGCGGATCGCAACGCCACCTACACCGCCCCGCGCGATCGCAGCTATGGTGCCGACGCCCGCGCGCGCGACTGGCAGGGCCAGCGCCAGGCGCGCGAGGCCGGTAACCGGCAGGGCCAGCCGGGCGGCTGGGTCCGGCCGGGCGAGCGGTCTTCGGACCAGCGCGGCTGGAACCGTGGCACCGTGACTCAGAACGATCCGGCACGCGACCACTGGCGCCGCGATCGCCGCGAGGAGTGGCGGCAGGAGCGCCGCGACGATGCCCGCAACTACGCCCACGGCTATCGCGACGGCGTGCGTGCGGACAACCGCTACGACCGCGACTACCGCAGCTGGAACCGCCATCACTGGCGCAATGATCGCCGGTACGACTGGTATCGGTATCGCGCGGCCAATCGCTCGATCTTCAGCCTCGGCCGCTATTACGCGCCCTACCGCAACTACCGCTACAGCCGGATCAGCATCGGGTTCCGCCTCGGCAGCCTGTTCTATTCGAACCGCTACTGGATCAACGATCCGTGGCGCTACCGCCTGCCCGATGTCTATGGCCCCTATCGCTGGGTGCGCTATTACGACGACGCGCTGCTGGTAGATGTCTACAGCGGCGAAGTGGTGGACGTGATCTACGACTTCTTCTGGTAAGCCGGAACGAGAGCCCCGCCCGGCCGAACGGCAGCATCCGGAACAAGGCGCCATCGCGGTCTATTGCGAGATGCTTGACCGAGGATGTGCAGGCCGACCAGCACCGGCAGCACCTCGCCCCCCGAAGGCGTGCAGGTCGAATATTTGCCCACCCAGCTCCTTGTTCACGTCGACCGGCAGCGGAGGGATGCTGAACAGGCCAAAGAAATCGATGTCGCGCCCGGTGAGCGAGTTCGCATACCAGCCGCCGAGAGGCAGACCCATCAGCAGCACGTAGAAGATGGCATGCAGACCCTTCGCCAACCCGCGCTCCCAGCCCGCGTAATGCGCGGGCATCGGGGGCACCGGATGTCCGAACCGCCACGCCAGCCGACCCAACGCAAGCATCAGGATCAGTATGCCGACGGCCTTGTGGTAGTCGAAAATCTCGCCCTTCAGCGCTCCGTCGGCGTGCTCGGCCGCCTCGGCAATGCGCCAGTTCACGATGACGAGGATCGCGATCGCCCAGTGAAAGGCCATCGCGCCGCCGGAATAGCGGCGGCGGGCGGCATCGGCGTCGGCGGAAAAGGTGGTGGCCATTCAGGTTCGCTCCCGGTGGTCGGTGCGCAACCTAACGCGCCCGCCGCCTCTCGCAAGCCGCCTTGCCTGCGCGGCGCGGCTTGATAACAGGGCCGCCATGTCAGCAAAGCCGATCTTTCCCGACCAGGGCGCCCTCAAGCGCGTCGGCGCCGCCGTGCGCAAGCGCCTCGATGCCGACCCCGGCGCCTATCGCCTGCCGACCGACATGGCCGAAATCTACGCCTTCGGAGACTTCTTCATGGCCGAGGAATGCGCGCGGATGATCCGCGTGATCGACGAGGTCGCGCGGCCCAGCCAGCTCCATGACGTCGCCTATGCGAGCAAGTTCCGCACATCCTATTCGGGCAATTTCGACCCGTGGGATCCGTTCGTGATCTCGGTATCGCGCAAGATCGACGACCTGCTCGGCATCGCGCCCAAGTGCGGGGAGACGATCCAGGGCCAGCGCTACCTTCCGGGGCAGGAGTTCAAGCCGCATTGCGACTGGTTCTTCCCCGACCAGCCCTATTGGCCGCAGGAGCAGAAGCGCGGCGGGCAGCGGAGCTGGACGGCGATGGCGTTTCTCAACACGGTCGAGGAAGGCGGGCATACCGAGTTCACGAAGCTCGGCATCCGGATCGAGCCCAAGCCCGGCGTTCTGCTGGTCTGGAACAACGCGAACCCAGATGGTTCGCCAAACGCAGACACGCTGCATGCCGGAACCCCGGTGGCGAAGGGCGTCAAATACGTGCTGACGAAGTGGTACCGGACGCGGCCATTCCGCTGAGGGATAATGGCCCCGAACGTGCGGAAATCTGCCGAAGTCTACACGAAGTCTACACCAAAACAGCGTTTGCCCCAGCCTCTGTGCGGCCGCTTCGCCAAACCAGGCCAGAGCGATTGTCGTAACGGCCAGAACCAATGCGAACAGACACTCGACCATGCCGGTTATGATAACCTATATGGTTATAATAGTCAAGAGAATCTATCGTTCGTCCGCTCCCTCCACCACGTCTTGCACCACTTGGTCAACCTCCCTGGCCTTGCGCATCGCCAGGCGCGCCATCCTGTCGATCTTGCGCGACAGGCGCAGGATTTCCAGCTGGGTGCGCAGATTGACCTCATAATCGTGCCGCGCCGCGATGCGGTCCTTCGCCGACTGGCGGTTCTGGCTCATCATGATCACCGGCGCCTGGATCGCGGCCAGCATCGAAAGCATCAGATTGAGGAAGATGTAGGGGTATCTGTCGAAGGGCGTGACGCCCAGGCGGACCAGCACCTCGCTGTTGATCAGCATCCACGACAGCAGGACGATGGCGAAGGTAGCGATGAAGCCCCAACTGCCACCGATCCTGGCGACCCGGTCGGCGAGGCGTTCCCCGAAGGTCGCATGCAGCTGGGCCGCCTCGGCGGCGTCGATGCCGATGTAAGTCCCCGCTGCGACACGGGCCAGAACGGCCCGTTCCTCCTCGTCGAGCTCCGCGCAGGAGCGGCCGAGCAGTTCCTGCGCCAGCCGTTCGAGATTCTCGTTCCCGACGTGCTCGAGCAGGTCGTCGGATTCGCTCACCGGGTCAGCGCCTCGGCAATCAGGCGACGGGTCTCGGGGATGCCATAGAGCGCGATGAAGCTGCCCATCCGCGGTCCCTGGTCTCTGCCGAGCAGCGTCTGGTAAAGCGCCTTGAACCAGTCGCGAAGGTTTTCGAACCCGTGCTCCTCGCGCTTGCCGATTTCATAGACCATCGTCTGCAAATCGTCGGCACCGGTTCCCGGTTCCAGGTTTGCCAATTGCTCGTCCAGCTCGCGCAGCGCCGCCGCCTCGTTCGGCGCAGGCGCACGCTTCACCAGCGTCGGCGCGACGAAATCGCGGTTATAGGCAAGTGCGGTTTCGACCAGCGCCGCGAGCTCGGGATGCGCGGCAGGCTCGGCGCCGGGCACGTAGTTGGCGAGATAGCCCCACACCTGCTCCGCGCTCGCATCCGCGCCGAGCACGCCGACGAGATTGAGCAGCAGGCTGTATGGGACAGGAAGACCCTCGCCCGGCTCGACCGTGCCGCCATTCGCGCGCAACAGGTGCCAGGCCGGGTTGCCGAGCTGCTTGTCGAGCGGCTGGTCGGCCAGCGCACCACGGAACTGCCAGTAATCGTCCACCGCCCGGGGGATCACCCCCGCGTGGAGGCTCTTCGCGCTTTTGGGATTGGGAAAAATGTAGAATCCGAGGCTCTGCGGGCTGCCGTAAGTCAGCCATTCCTCGATGGTAAGGCCGTTGCCCTTCGACTTGGAAATCTTCTCGCCCTTCTCGTCCAGAAACAGCTCGTAGATCAAGCCTTCGGGCTTGCGCCCGCCCAGCACCTCGACAATCTTGCCCGACTGCACCCCGCTGTCGGTAAGATCCTTGCCGTACATCTCGTAATCGACGCCGAGCGCATACCAGCGCATCGCCCAGTCGACCTTCCATTGCAGCTTGGCCATGCCGCCCAGTGCCGACTGCTCGACCACCGTTCCGTCCTCGTCGGTGAAGCGGATCAGGCCCGCCTCGGCATCCAGAACCTCGACCGGGACCTGGAGCACGCGCCCGCTGCCGGGGGAGACCGGCAGCACCGGCGAATAGGTCCGCCGCCGCTCCTCGCGCAGGGTCGGCAGCATGATGTCGAGGATCGCCTGGTTCTTGCGCAGAACCTGCCGCAAGGCGTCGTCGAACCCGCCCGAATTGTAGCGCGAGCTGGCGGAGACGAATTCGTAATCGAAGCCGAAGCGGTCGAGGAAGGCGCGCAGCATCGCGTTGTTGTGCGCCGCGAAGCTTCCAAAGCCGGCGTTGAAGGGGTCCGGGATGCGGCTCAGCGGCTTTCCCAGGTTCGCCTCCAGCAGGGCGTGGTTCGGTACGTTGTCGGGCACCTTGCGCAACCCGTCCATGTCGTCGGAAAAAGCGATCAGCCGGGTCATGCCGTCCTCGGGCCGTGCACCGATCAGCGCTTCGAACGCGCGGCGCACGAAGGTCGTGCGCAGCACCTCCTGGAAAGTGCCGATGTGCGGCAGGCCAGAGGGGCCGTATCCGGTCTCGAACACCACCGGCCCGCCATCTGGCCGCGTGCCGTCCGGGTAGCGGCGCAGCAGCTTCTGCGCTTCCTGGAACGGCCAGGCCTTGGAGCTGCGGGCGGCATCGATCAGTTCGGTCATGGTCATGGCGCGGCTCGCTAGCGTGTGTGGGCCGCACCGCACAAGAAAAAGGGCGCTTTCCGGAGGGAAAGCGCCCTAGTCTGCATGCGACCCCTTATGTTCGGGGGGGAAGGGTCAAGAGGTCGCAGGCTGCCAGCCGCGCAACGCGGGCCAGCGATTGGTATATTCGGACAGGTCGATCCGCGGCTTGCGCTGGGCGAAGTTCATTCCCAGCGCGTTCACGATCATCCGGGCGCGCTTCACGCGGGCCTTGCGCGAGGTGAACGGGTTGGCCTTGTCCGGCTTTGCATTCGCGAGACGTTCGATCAGGGCAACGCGTTCTTCCATCGAGGCCGGGATCTCGGCGGGAAGCGGCACCGGGTCGCCATTGCCGTGCACCACGGAAGTGGTGCGCGGAGCGGCGGCGGCGGTCGCGACCGAGGTCGCGACAACCGGGTCTCGGGCCGGTTCACGACCGACCGGCGCGGTCACCGTCCGGTCGATCACCTGGCTGCGACGCTCGATGGAGCGGTTACGGCGACGGCGAGCGGAGGCGAAGGCAATTCCGCCCACTGCGGCCAGACCGGCGGCACCGAGCAGACCAGCGATCAGTCCTTCGTCGATATGATCCGACTGGGCGACAGGCACCGCGCTTTCGGACAAGGGCGCGACATCCGCGGGTTGTGCCGCGACAGCCGGAACCATCTGCGCTGCCGGGATGGCAGCCACAGGTGCGACCCCGGTAGCCGTGGCCGCGCTGGTCGAGGGAACGGCAGGAGCCGTACGCGGAGCCGCGGGTGCCTCAGCGGCACGGTCCGATCTGGGCGGGGCGACAGTAGTCGCGGTGGCGCGGGCCGAAGGTGCGGGTGGAGCTTCGACGACCGGCGCGGCCTGCTCCACGACCGGATCGGGCAGCATTATCGGTGCGGCGGCACCGGTCGCGGGCGGCGCGGTCGCCTCCACGGTGGGCGGCAGAACTATGGGCGCGTCAGCAGGCGCAGCATCCTGGGCCATCGCCGTGGTTGCAAACAGGGCACCCGACGCGGCAATCGCGAGAGGTGCCGAACGGCTGAAAAGAGTGTGTAGGGTCATGCGTAGATAACGCGCCACAAATTCGCCGCGTTCCCTTCATATCAGGTTCAGATAAACACAAACCTTTGATTTACTTTGTTTATCGCACCAGAACGGTAGGTAAGGCGTGCTTCGAAAGGGGATGAGTCGATGCAGCCAGATGTCCAGAATCGGGTCTGCCCCTTGCCTCTCGTTCGCGCTGTGTTCTAACGCGGCGAGGTGACTTCACCACCACTCCCCGCACTTCATGCCAGCCATGCGGGCTGTTGGCTACGCGACGCCGAGGGGCCAACCCGCACGGTGTCGAAGGGCGAGGCGGTGATGGCCGCCGCCGACACGCCGCTACTGTTGCTGAATGCCCCGCTTGTGGCGAGCCGACTCGGCTATCCCGACCTCTCCGGGCTCGACCTGCTGGAGCTGTTCGCCTTCGTCCACCCCGCGCGGTTCTGCGTGCCGACGCCCAAGGGCCTGGCCCATGCGCTGGGTCTGACAGAGCCTGCGGGCGACGGAGACGTTCCCGCCCTGCTCCAGGCCGCGGCCGCTGCCCTGATCGACGCTTGCCGCGCGCCGGAATGGGCTGAGCGCGAAGGCGCGTGGTCGGCCTTGCAGACGCTCGTCCGGCTGCGCTGGCCCTGGGCGCAAGTGCTCGGCCCTCATGTCGCAAAGCCCGAGCGGGCGGAGAAATGGCTCTTCACCCGTCTGCCCGAATGGGAGGAAACCCCCGAACGACCGCAGCCTGCGCAGGTCATGCTCGACGAGCTGGAGATCGAAGGGCGTCTGGAACGGCTCACCGGAGAAGGCTCGGAACGCCGCGACGGGCAACGAGACTTTGCGCGCAACACCGGCAAGGTCTTCGCGCCCCGGAATGCCGACAAGCGCCCCCACGTGCTGCTGGCGCAGGCCGGTACTGGCATCGGCAAGACGCTGGGCTATCTCGCCCCCGCCTCGCTGTGGGCGGAACGATCGGGCGGTACGGTCTGGGTCTCGACCTATACCAAGAACCTCCAGCGCCAGCTCCGGCAGGAGAGCGCCCGCGCCTGGCCCGCCAGGCGCCCGGATGGATCGCCCCCGGTGGTGGTGCGCAAGGGGCGGGAGAATTACCTCTGCCTGCTCAATCTGGAAGATGCGCTGCAAGGCGGCTTTGCGGGGCGCGCGGCGATCCTTGCGCAACTGGTGGCGCGCTGGGCTGCCTACAGCCGCGACGGCGACATGATCGGCGGCGACCTTCCCGGCTGGCTCGGCACGTTATTCCGCAAGCGCGGCATTTCGGCGCTGACCGACCAGCGCGGCGAATGCGTCTATGCCGGCTGCCCGCATTACCGCAAATGTTTCATCGAACGCGCCGCGCGGGCGAGCGCGCAGGCCGATCTCGTCATCGCCAATCATGCGCTGGTGATGGTCAATGCGGCGAGAGGCCGCGACCACGCCCAGCGTCCCACGCGTATCGTTTTCGATGAGGGGCATCATGTCTTCGATGCCGCCGATTCCACCTTTTCGGCCGCGCTGACGGGCGCGGAGGCAATAGAGCTGCGCCGCTGGCTGATCGGCCCCGAGCGGGGCAGCCGCGGGCGGCGGCGGGGGCTCGCCGCGCGTCTCGCCGATGTCGCCAGCTATGATGAAGCGGGCGGCAAGGCGATCGAGGCGGCCCTTCAGGCGGCGCATAATCTGCCGTCGGACGGCTGGCTGGGTCGACTGGCCGAGGCCATGCCCGATGGACCGCTCGAGGCGCTGCTCGCGCAGGTCCGCGCGCTGACCTATGCCCGCGATGAGAGCGGCGGAATCGAGGCAGGGTACGGCATCGAGACCGAGGCGGCCCAGCTTCCCGGCGAGCTGGTGGAGGCGGCAGGCCTTGCCGAAAGCGCGCTCGCCGCGATCCGGGTGCCACTGATCCGCCTCGCCGGACGGCTGGAAGCGGTGATGGAGGATGCGCCGGACTGGCTCGACGCGCAGGGGCGCGCGCGGATCGAGGGCGCCCGCCATTCGCTGAGCTGGCGCATCGACCTGATCGCCGCCTGGGAGGCGCTGCTGGGGCGGCTGGGCGGCCCTGCGGACCCCGAATTCGTCGACTGGCTCGCGGTCGAGCGCGGGGACGCGCGCGAGTTCGACGTCGGCCTCCACCGTCACTGGCTCGACCCGATGAAACCGTTCGCCCGCGTCGTGCTCGAACCGGCGCATGGCGTGATGCTGACCAGCGCAACCCTGACCGACCGCGACGAGGGCGGGCCGGACTGGGCCGGGGCCATCGCCCGCTCGGGCACGCCGCATCTCGAGCTCGAACCCAGGACCGCCGCGCATGACAGCCCCTTCGACTATGCGCGGCGCGCCGAGGTGCTGATCGTGACCGATATCCGCAAGGGCGATGTCGCCGCGCTGGCGGGCGCCTATGCGCGGCTGATCGAGGCGAGCGACGGCGGTGTGCTCGGCCTGTTCACCGCGATCCGCCGGATGCGCGCGGTGGTGGGCCGCATCGCCGATCGGCTCGCGCGTGCCGGCCTGCCCCTCTACGCCCAGCACGTCGACCCGATCGACACCGGGACGCTCACCGACATCTTCCGCGACGACCCGCGCGCCAGCCTGATGGGCACCGACGCCCTGCGCGACGGGGTGGACGTGCCGGGCCGCTCGCTGCGGCTGGTGGTGATGGAGAGCGTGCCGTGGCCACGCCCGACGATCCTCCACCGCGCCCGCCGCGCCGCCGCGGCACAGCAGGCCGGCGGCGCCCAGCGCTACGACGACCGCATCATCCGCGCCCGCCTCGCGCAGGCCTTCGGACGGCTCATCCGGACGCGCGAAGACGCGGGGCATTTCGTGGTCCTCTCGCCCGCCTTCCCCACGCGGCTCCTCTCCGCCTTCCCGGCCGGTACGCCTGTCATCCGGGTGACGCTGGAAGAGGCTTTACAGCGCGTCGCGAATGGTATCGGTATGAGCGCAGTCGCGCAGGCCGGGGTCGAGGGGCAAGACGTCACGTGAAGAAGCTGGGCCTGCTCCGTCATGCCAAGTCCGACTGGGGCGAATCCGACAAGCGCGATTTCGACCGCGGGCTGAACGGACGCGGCCGGCGCGGCGCGGCGCTGATGGGCGCGCATGTCCGCCAGCAGGGGACACAGTGGGACCGGCTGGTCGCCAGCCCCGCCCGGCGCGTGAAGCTGACGCTGGAAAGCGCGGCGCTGGGGGTGGAGCCCGAGTGGGACGAACGGCTTTACCTCGCCTCCACCGACACGATTTTCGACATATTGCGCGCGAGTTCGGGCGATGCGGTGCTGATCGCGGGCCACAACCCCGGCCTCGGCGACGTGATTCTCGAACTCGTCGCACCGTCGAAAGAGAACGCGCTGTTCGACGAGGCCAAGGTCAAGTTCCCCACCGCCGCCTTCGCCGTGCTGGAGCTACCCATCGACGACTGGGCCGACCTGCGACCGGAATGCGCGACGCTGGTGCATTTCAAGCGACCGCGCGATCTGGATGCGGAGTTGGGGCCGGAGGACTGAAAGGGGGCGGAACCGGCAGCTGGCGACCTTAATGGCGGACATTTCAGGATCGTCATCCCAGCGAAAGCTGGGATGACAATTTTGGTCAACGACCGCTTCCCGCCCCACGGCGGCCACCACCGCGATCCTGCCCTGCGCAATATGGCGGGGATGATTTTCGCCTCGGCAACTCCTACAGGCGGGCGGAAAAGCCTTTCCTACATCCCGTCGGCTGTGGTCGATGCTGGTCGATGGAATTGCGCGCCTTCCCCTTCACCAGTGCTGCCCCGGTCGCCGGGATCGGAAGCAATGGGCCCTCAAGGCTGAAAAACCGTATAGGACGGCAATGTGTCATCCTGGGCCGCTCGGTGGGCCGGAAAGTCGTTTACTTCCAACGGCTTCGCAGACCCGGTGGACGGGTGACACATGGGTGACAGGTGTCACCCTGTCACCGCCACACCCGCGGCGCCGCCCTGCTCTCCCCCCAGCGGTCGTCCGCGTTGTAGAGCACGCAGCGTTTCAGGCTCAGGCAGCCGCAGCCGATGCAGCCGTCGAGGTCGGCGTGGACCTTGTCGAGGCGGGCGATCTCGGCGTCGATGCGCCTGGTCGCCGCGCCGCTGATGCGTCGTGCCCGGTCCTTCGCCTTTGGCGCCGCTGGGAGGGGCCGTCGCTCGACAAGGGCCGCTCGATCCATCTCGGCACGGACGACGCCTATGTCGCCATCCACACCAGCCCGCGCGTGACCGGCGGATTCGCCAAGAGCGTCCCGATGAACCACATCGGCATCGCGGTGGACGACCTCGCAGTGGCGGAGGAAATCGTTGCCGAGGCCCGGCTCCAACCCTTCAACCACGGCACCTACGATCCCGGCCCGCGCAGCTTCTATTTCCGCGACTGGGACGGAATCGAGTGGGAGATCGTCAGCTATGCCCGCTGACGAGCGCGCTAGTGCGCGGTTGCGCCGGTGTAGCCGACCGTTGCGCCGATCGGCACATCCTCGAACCGGCCGAGCCAGCGGCGCGCCATCTTCGCCAGCGGCAGCGGGTTGAGATAGTGCCGCTTACACCGCCCGTCGCGGCGGCTGGCGACCAGTTCCGCCGCTTCGAGCACCGCGAGATGCTTCGCCACCGCCTGCCGCGTCATCGGCAGCCCCTCGCCCAGCTCGGTCAGCGTCATGCCACCATGTGCGCTGAGCTTGTCGAGCAGCGTGCGGCGGGTGGGATCGGACAGGGCCACGAACGTATCGGTCATCCGGGCAGGCTATCCGCCCTGCCCCGAGTCGCCCGACTCCTCCGGCTCAGTTGTCCACTATTTGCTAACCATGCCTCGGGCGGGGTGGCCCGCGCTCTCGTCCACCGTCCCGGAAACCGTCCACGTCTGGCCGCTGGCGAGCAGCCGCGCGAGATTGGGCTCCTTGCCCGCCACCGCGTGCTCGCGGTCCGCGATCGCCATGTCGTCGAAGGTCGGCACGGGATCGTCGTAGAGCACGCCCAGCGCCATCGGGAAGGGGCCGAAGGGCATCTCGACCAGCATATGCGCGATGGCCCGGTTGGTGACGTCGTGGACGATGACCTTGGCGGTCTGCCAGTCGCCGTCGGTCACTTCGACGACCTCGAGGCGGAGGGTTTCGTGGTTGAGCGTTATGCCGCGCGTGCCGCCCGCGAACAGCATCGGCGCACCGTCCTCGAGCCAGAGCTGCCGATCCTCCGCCCCCTTGGGCTGGGCGAAATCGTCGAACACGTCCTTGTTGTAGACGACGCAGTTCTGGAAGATTTCCACGAACGCGGCCCCGCGGTGCGCATGCGCGGCCTTGAGCACATCGGGCAGGTTCTTCGACACATCGAACCCGCGCGCCACGAAGCGTGCGCCGGCGCCGAGCGCAAAGGCGCAAGGGCGTGCCGGGTGGTCGATCGAGCCGAGCGGGGTCGAAGGGCTCTTGGTCCCTTCCCGGCTGGTGGGCGAATACTGCCCCTTGGTGAGACCGTAGATCTCGTTGTTGAACAGCATGATCTGCATATTCACGTTGCGGCGCAGGACGTGCATCAGGTGGTTGCCGCCAATGCTGAGCCCGTCGCCGTCGCCGGTCACCAGCCAGATGTCGAGATCGGGATTGGCGAGCTTGATGCCGGTCGCGAAAGCAGGCGCGCGGCCGTGGATGGTGTGGAAGCCGTAGCTTTCGATGTAATAGGGAAAGCGGCTCGAACAGCCGATGCCGCTGACGAACACCGTGTTCGCCGGATCGGACCCAAGCTGCGGCAGCGTGCGCTGCACCGCCTTGAGGATCGCATAGTCCCCGCAGCCCGGGCACCAGCGCACCTCCTGGTCGGTTTCCCAGTCCTTGACGGTGGTGATGGGGGTCATGTCGTTCATGGTCTTGTCCCATACCCCTCTCCCCTCGCGGGAGAGGAGGGAGCCCCGAAGGGGCGGAAGGAGAGGGGGCGGCGGCGGCGCAGGCCGCCGCTGGCGCGGTGGTCCCCTCTCCCAACCCTCTCCCGCAAGGGGAAAGGGCTCAAGGTGGAGGTTCCAGGGATCCGCACCTCAGTTGTCCCTCTCGTGCATCATGCGCAGGTCGCGCGGGGTCGTCCCGTCGTCGTGGCCGGCCTCGGGATTGGGAAGCTGCTGGAGGTTCGGCTCGATCTCCTCGCCGCCCGCATTGCCCGGCACTTCGTCGAAGTAGGTCGCGATCGCGGCTTCCAGCTCGGCGATCTGGAACGGCTGGCCGGAGACCTTGGTGAGCGGCTGGGCATCGACCAGGAACTGGTCGCGCAGCACGGTCTTGAACTGGCCGGTGTTCATTTCCGGGACGAGCACCTTGTCGAAGCCATGCAGCAGATCGCCAAGATTGGCGGGCAGCGGCCAGACGTGGCGGACGTGGATGTGGCTGACGTCCATCCCCTTGCGCCGCGCGCGCAGCACCGCCTGGTGGATCGGGCCATAGGTGCTGCCCCAGCCCACCACGGCCAGCTTGCCGCTCCTGTTGCCGACCTCGACCTGCTGGTCGCGCACGCGGATGCCCGCGATCTTGTCGCGGCGCGCGTCGGTCATCGCCTGGTGATTGCCCGGCGAATAGTCCAGATGGCCGGTATCGACCGCCTTCTCGATCCCGCCGATCCGGTGCATCAGCCCGGGCGTGCCCGGCTTGATCCACGGCCGCGCCCCGCGCTCGTCGCGCTTGTAGGGCAAGAGCTGGTCGCCCGCATTCTTCTCGGTCAGGAACTCGACCGGCATCCGTTCGAAGGCCTCGGGATCGGGCACCAGCCACGGCTCGGCGGCATTGGCGATGTAGCCGTCGGTCAGCAGCATCACCGGGGTCATGTACTGCACCGCGATCCGGCACGCCTCGATGGCGCATTCGAAGACATCGGCGGGGCTGCGCGCCGCGATCACCGGCATGGGAGCGTCGCCGTTACGGCCATAGACCGCCTGGTAAAGGTCGCTCTGCTCGGTCTTGGTGGGAAGGCCGGTGGAGGGCCCGCCGCGCTGCGAATTGACGATCACCAGCGGGAGCTCGGTCATGATCGCGAGGCCCATCGCCTCGCCCTTGAGCGCGATGCCCGGACCGGACGAGGAGGTGACGCCGAGGCTCCCCGCATAGCTCGCGCCGATGGCGGCGCAGATCGCGGCGATCTCGTCCTCGGCCTGGAAGGTGGTGACGCTGAACTCCTTGAGCCGCGCCAGATGGTGCAGGATCGCGGAGGCGGGCGTGATCGGATAGCCGCCGAAGAACAGCGGCAGGCGCAGCAGCCGCGCGCCCGCGATCAGGCCGAGCGCGACTGCCTCGGCCCCGGTGATCGTGCGATACAGCCCCGGCGCGGCCGGCACGGGGTCGAGATGACACTGGTGCAGCGGGCCCGACAGCTCGGCGGTCTCGCCATAGGCGTGCCCC
This sequence comes from Pseudomonadota bacterium, assembly GCA_021794525.1. Lineage (GTDB taxonomy): Bacteria > Pseudomonadota > Alphaproteobacteria > Sphingomonadales > Sphingomonadaceae > Qipengyuania. The sequence continues at coordinate 40,897 of JAJYQP010000108.1, forward strand.
GCATCGAGCGCGGCGATGTTCGCCTCGGCCAGCTCCGCCTTGCCCTTGAACTTCGCGCGCAGCCAGTCGTGGATCGGCTTTCTCGGTCGCCCGAACATCCACAGCGCCAGCCCCAGCGTCCACATGTTCTTGCAGCGCAGCGCGTCCTTGTTGCCGAGGCCGAAGGGCTTCACCGCCTCGACCGTCTGCGCGCTGATGTCGAAGGCCAGCACATCCCACTTGGCGAGGCTGCCGTCCTCGATCGGGTTGGAGGTGTATTTCGCCTTCTCGAGATTCCGCTTGGTGAATTCGCCCGTGTCCGCGATCACCAGCCCGCCCGGCTTCACCGCCGCGATATTGGTCTTGAGCGCCGCCGGGTTCATCGCGACCAGAACGTCGGGCGCGTCGCCCGCGGTATCGATCTGGCGGCTGCCGAAATTGATCTGGAAGGCGCTGACCCCGAACAGCGTGCCTTGCGGCGCGCGGATTTCGGCCGGGAAGTCGGGGAAGGTCGCGAGATCGTTCCCGGCGAGCGCGGTGGACAGGGTAAATTGCCCGCCCGTCAGCTGCATCCCGTCGCCCGAGTCGCCGGCAAATCGCACCACGACGGCTTCGGGAGTTTCCGCATCCTGCGGCGCATCGACCTGTTGGGTCGCCATTCGCAATCCTCTTCGTGGCGCATCCGGCGCCGAAACAAGCGGGAGCGGCCGGCTAGGCCCGGCTCTCTCGCCCGGCAATCAAGATTTTCTCGCTAGGCCCAAAAACGCGCGTGGAAAAGAGCGTGCGGAACGGTAACGTCTCGAAAAGCAACTTATGGAGCGAGCAGACATGGCAGAAGGCGGACATTTCATGCGCGAGGACGTGCGCGGTTTCCTCGATATGCTGAAGGCCATCGGCGGCCCGAAGGCGGAGGACATCGGCCCGGTGGCCGCGCGCGAGCAGATGCGCGTGCTGACGGGCATGGCCGAGGTCGATGCTCGCCCGCTGCCAGTTATGCGCGACCTGGTGTGCCCCGGCCCCGGCGGCGACATCCCGTTGCGGCTCTATGATACGAGAACCGGCCGCCCGCCCGGTCCGGTGGTGGTGTTCATCCACGGCGGCGGGTTCGTGATCGGGGACATCGGCGTCTACAACGCGCTCTGCACCGAGATCGCGCACCATCTGGACCTTCCGGTGGTCTCGGTCGACTATCGCCTCGCGCCCGAGCACCCCTTCCCAGCCGCGCCCGACGATTGCGAGGCTGCGGCACGCTGGGTCGCGTCGTCTCCAGCCGAACTCGGCCGAGAGGTGACCGGGCTCGTCACCATGGGCGATAGCGCGGGTGGCAACCTCACCATCGTCACGACCGCCGCGCTCGCCAATGAGCCCGCGGCCGTGCCGGTGCTGGTGCAGGCGCCGATCTACCCGGTCGCCGACGATGCCAGCCAGCACGCCAGCTATCGCGACTTCTTCGACGGGTTCCTCCTGACCGGCGCGACGATGAAGTGGTTCAACGAGCAATATGCCGGCGATGCGGCCGATCCGCGCCACACGCCCATGGCGGGCGATTGCAGCAGGACGCCGCCGACCGTGCTGTGCACCGCTGGCCTCGACCCCTTGCGCGACTCGGGCCGGCGCTATGCCGCCCACCTGATCCAGCAGGGCACCGAGGTCGCCTATCTCGAGTTCCCCGGCATCATCCACGGCTTCACAACCTTGCGGAAGGCGATCCCGAGCGGGCAGCGCGATCTCGAGCGCTTCCTCGATGCGGTGAAGTTAATGCTGGAACATCGGGCGTGAAGCGGGTTTAGGAGTGACATGGACGGATTGGGTTATCGCCCCGGCGTGGGCGTCATGCTGGTGAATGCAGCGGGGCAGGTCTTCGTGGGGCGCCGGATCGACAATCGCGAAGGCGACTGGTGGCAGATGCCGCAGGGCGGCGTCGATCCGGGCGAGGACCTGCGCGAAGCGGCGTTGCGCGAACTCGCCGAGGAAACGGGCGTCACAGAAGCCCACGCCACGATCATCGGAGAGATGGGCGAAACCATCCGCTACGACCTGCCGGAGGAACTGATCGGCAAGCTGTGGGGCGGCAAGTATCGCGGGCAGGAGCAGGGCTGGTTCTGCCTCCGCTTCACCGGAACCGACGCCGACATCCGACTCGACGCGCATGACCCGGCGGAATTCTGCGAGTGGAAATGGGTCGAGCCCGACCGGCTTCCCGAGCTTATCGTGCCCTTCAAGAAGCGTGTCTATCGCGCGGTGGTGGAAGCCTTCCGCGAGCTCGCCTGAGGCAGACCGGTCAGTTGGTCTTGACCGGCTGCTGATCGGGGAGGACGACCTCGGCCGTCTTCACGACGGTCCGCGGGCCGCGTGCGATCGCGGCGGTCAGCCTGTCCGCCGCCGCGCAGGCCGACTTGCCGCAAACCTTCTGGACCAGCGCCAGTTTCTCGCGGGCCTTTGCGACCGCGCCCTTCTCGGCCAGCGCCGAGCCTTCGCCCGCCAGCGCATCGACGTTGCTCGGTTCGCGCGCCAACGCTTCGCGATAGTAGCCGATCGCCTTGCCGGGAAGCTCGGCAGCGCGCGCCGCCTCGGCCAGCCTCAGCAGCGTGGGGGTGTAGCCGGGATCGACCGCGAGTGCCGCTTCGTAGGCGTCCACCGCGCCTTGCACATCGCCGGCCTGGAGTGCCGCCTCACCGACCGCCAGCAGGTCGGCCGCGCGCGGCGTAGCGGTGCGCGGGGCGGCGAACCCGCCGCTGGCGCTGAGCGCCAGGGCCAGCGAAAGCGCGGCGGCAGCAGGGGCAAAACGCATCAGCATCTCCAATGGCGGGGATCGATCAGGCGGAGCAGCCATACCAGCAGCGAATATCACGGAGAAGCTGCACAGGCGATGAAAAATCCGTCCGTGCCGTCACGGAACGGGGACAGGCGCCACCCTTTCCCGCGCGCGACGCCGAGCGGAAGCTGCGGCGGCGTGGCCTCGAAACCGGGATGGCGCGACAGGAAGGCGTCGAACTGGGTGCTGCCCTCCTCGTCCAGCAACGAGCAGACGACGTAGACCAGCCGCCCGCCCGGTCGAAGCAGCGCCGCGCCGATGTCGAGCAGGCGGGCCTGCGTCACGACGAGGCGCGCGAGGCTTTCGGGCGTCAGCCGCCACCGCGCCTCGGGATTGCGGCGCCAGGTCCCGGTACCCGAGCAGGGCGCGTCGATCAGCACCGCGTCGGCCTGTCCGGCAAGGTCGGCCAGTGTCTCCAGCTCCTGGCCGGGATCGAGCAGCCGCGTCTCGATCATGGTGGCCCCGGCCCTCCCTGCGCGTGGTGCCAGCCGTGACAGCCGCTGGCGGTCGGTATCGGTCGCCACCAGCCGCCCGAAGTTCTCCATCGCCGCGGCCAGCGCCAGTGTCTTGCCGCCGCCGCCCGCGCACAGGTCGATCACCGTCTCTCCCGGCTGCGCGTTCACGGCAAGGCAGGCGAGCTGCGAGCCGGTGTCCTGCACCTCGACCAGCCCGTCCTTCGCCGCCTCCCAGTTCTCGACCGGCGTGCCTGGCACGAGGCGCAGGCCGTGGGGCGCATCGGTCGGAACCGCCGGAGCAGGCAGGGCCAGCGTCGCGCGGGCGGCCTTGAGGGTGTTGACTCTCAGATCAAGCGGGGCGCGTTCGAGCAGGGCTTCAGCCTCGCGGCCAGCGATGTCCGAGGCCGCCAGTCGCCCGGTGAGCCATGCGGGCGCGACGCCCCCTTGCGCAGGGTTCTCCCCCGCTTCGACGACCGCCGGACCGTATGGCGAGCCGTCGAACAGAGGCGAAATGGAGGCATCCTGCTCGGCGAGCCGCAGCATCGCCCCGCGCCCGCTCGCCGGCACCTGCCCGCAGGCACGGATGGCGGCATAGACGAGTTCGCGGATGGCGCGGCGGTCCTTCGAACCGGCGAAGCGATGGCCCCTGAACCAGTCGGCAAGGATGCGGTCGGCGGGCGCGCCCTGCACCTTAGCCGCGGCGATCACCGCGTCGAGCAGCTCGATCGCGGACTGGACCCGTGCGGCGGGGGTCAAGTTCCGGCCCCCTCTCCAACTTCGCCTAGGCAGCAAGCTGCCAAGGCTTCGTATCCTCTCCCGCACGGGGAGAGGAACGTCACGCCAATCTCCTCTCCCCTTGCGGGAGAGGATAGCGAAGCTTGCTCCTGCAAGGAGCTAGCGCAGCTTGGAGAGGGCCTAGCGCGTCGGATAGTTCGGCGCCTCGCGCGTGATGGCAACGTCGTGGACGTGGCTTTCGGCGAGGCCCGCGTTGGTGATGCGCACGAACTTGCCGCGCGCCCGCAGATCCTCGATCGTGGCGCTGCCGGTGTAGCCCATCGCCGCCTTGATCCCGCCCACTAGCTGATGAACCACCGCGCTCGCGGGGCCCTTGTAGGGCACCTGACCCTCGATCCCCTCGGGCACGAGCTTCTGCTGGCTGACGTCCTGCTGGAAATAGCGGTCGGCAGACCCGCGCGCCATCGCGCCCACGCTGCCCATGCCGCGATAGCTCTTGTAGCTGCGGCCCTGGTAGATGAAGGTTTCGCCCGGCGCCTCGTCGGTGCCGGCCAGCATCGATCCGATCATCACGCAGCTCGCCCCGGCGGCGAGCGCCTTGGCCGCATCGCCGCTGGTGCGCAGCCCGCCGTCGCCGATCACCGGCACGCCGCTCTTCGCGGCTTCCGCCGCGCATTCCATGATCGCGGTGAGCTGCGGCACGCCCACGCCCGCGACGACGCGGGTGGTGCAGATAGAGCCCGGCCCGATACCGACCTTGACCGCATCCGCCCCGGCATCGACCAGCGCGCGGGTCGCCTCGGCGGTGGCGACATTGCCCGCGATCACCTGCACGGCGTTCGACAGCGCCTTAACCCGCTCGACGGCGCGGCTGACGTCCTTGTTGTGCCCATGCGCGGTGTCGATGACGACCACGTCCACGCCCGCCGCGATCAGCGCCTCGGTCCGCGCGAAGCCCTTGTCGCCCACCGTGGTCGCCGCGGCGACGCGCAGGCGGCCCTGCTCGTCCTTGGTCGCGTGCGGATAGGCGACCGCCTTTTCGATATCCTTGACGGTGATGAGGCCGACGCATTTGCCGGCATCGTCCACCACCAGCAGCTTCTCTATCCGGCGCTGGTGCAGCATCCGGCGCGCCTCGTCCTGCCCGGTGCCCAGCGGCACGGTGGCGAGGTTCTCGGTCGTCATCAGCTCGCGTACGGGCTGGGCCGGGTTCTCGGCGAAGCGGACGTCGCGATTGGTGAGGATCCCGCACAGCTTGCCCGACGCGTCGGTGACGGGGATGCCGCTGATCCGGTTCGCCGCCATGATCGACTGCGCCTCGCCCAAAGTGGCATCGGGCTGGATGGTGATCGGATTGACCACCATGCCGCTCTCGTAACGCTTGACCGCGCGGACGGCGGCGGCCTGCTCGTCAGGCTCCATGTTGCGGTGGAGCACGCCGATCCCGCCCAGCTGCGCCATGGCGATGGCCATGTCGGCCTCGGTCACCGTGTCCATCGCGGCGGAGATGACGGGAATGCTGAGCCGGATCGCGCGGGTGAGCTGGGTCGAGGTATCGGCCATCGAGGGCAGGATGTCGCTTTCGGCCGGACGTAGCAGCACGTCGTCGAAGGTCAGACCGAGGGGAATGTCCATTGATGCCACTTTCATGCGCTTGCACTCCCGACCGGCACGGCCTGCGGAGCGATTCGTGGCGGCCCATGTAACGACGCTTGGTTACAGGCGCTAGGGGAGCGACGTGGCAAACATGGACCACGTGTTACACGGTCCAGAAGAGGAAAACTCGCCCCGCCCGCGCCGGTCGGGGCGTCAGGGGCGAGAGGCGGACCGTGAGGTCGTCATGACAGCTAAGGGTGATGTAGGGCAGCGGTTTGTGGGGGTTGGCGGCTGGTGACCAAGACCAGCTATGGGGTGGCTTTCGGAACGGCGGCTTAGCGCTGCTGGGCCGGTGGCACGCGCACGTAAGCGGTCACTCACGTGCACAGGTCAGCCGGAAGCCCGTTAGCGCACCTCACCCGAACACGATCTCCCGCCCCATCCGCCGACGCCGCATCGCCGCGCCAACCAGACCAAACCCGGCGATCAGCAGCGCCCACGCGGATGGCTCGGGCACGCCGCGGACCTGTTGCAGGCCGAGCTGCGAGGCGTCGCGGTTGCGGTAATTGTAGAAGGACGGCTGGAAGAAGACATTGCCGAGGCCGGTGACCGAGTAGAAGTAGTTGTAGAACCGCGCGTCCCCATTTGCGACATCGCTGTCCACGAACATGACATTGTTGTTCTTGCCGTCCGCCGAGAGGTAGCCCCCTTCGATCCACTTGCGCGTTTTGAAGTCGTATTGCAGCACGAAGAAGTTGCCATTGCCGCGAAAGGCCTTGCCGTCGCGGAACAGCGAGACATTGGAAAACTCGGTTATGATGCCGTTGGACAGGTTCGCCTCGAACCCGCCGCTCACGGTCAGCGCGCCTTGCGAGCCGCCGCTGTAGAACACGCTGAAATCGAAGTTCGCCATTTCGGCGTGCGCTGGTCCGGCCCCGGCCAGCGCGGCGGCTGCGAGCAGCATTTTGCGGCAATTGGTCACGCTTTCCCTCCCCAACCAGGAAGCGCCCGCTGTTATGCTTATAGCGCGCCAGATCCTTGTAAGGACTCGGCACGAGGGAGATTTTTTACCATAAATGGTGCTGGCGCGAAACCGCTTTCGGCCGCGCGCCGCTATTCCGCCGTCCAGCCGCCGTCCACGCTCCAGTTCGCACCGTTCACGTTGCGCGCTTCCTCGCGGCACAGGAACACCGCCAGCGCGCCGATATCCTCCGGCTGGACAAAGCTCTTGGTCGGCTGCTTGGCGAGGAGGACGTCGTTGATGACCTGGTCCCGCGACAGGCCGCGCGCCGCCATGGTGTCGGGGATCTGGTTCTCGACCAGCGGGGTCCAGACATAGCCGGGGCTGATCGCGTTTACGGTGACGCCATGCGGTGCCGCCTCCAGCGCCACGGTCTTGGTGAGGCCCGCGATGCCGTGCTTCGCCGCGACATAGGCGCTCTTGAACGGGCTGGCGACGAGGCTGTGCGCGCTGGCGGTGTTGACGATCCGCCCCCAGCCCTTCGCCTTCATGCCCGGTAGCGCGAGCCGGATGGTGTGGAAGGCGGCGGTGAGGTTGAGCGCGATGATCGTATCCCACTTCGCCACCGGGAACTCGTCCACCGGCGCGACGTGCTGCATTCCGGCGTTGTTGACGAGGATGTCGATCGGCCCCGCCTCCGCCATCATCGCCTCGATCGCGGCCGGATCGGTCAGGTCGGCGGCGGAGTGCGCGGCGCCGAGTTCCGCCTTCAGTTCCTCGATCTCCGCAGCATCCCCGAAGCCGTTGAGGACGATATCCGCGCCCTCCGCCCGTAGCGCGCGCGCGATGGCAAGGCCAATGCCCGACGTCGACCCCGTGACCAGCGCCCGCTTTCCGGCAAGAAACATTTGACCCTCCATTCGTTTAGGCTGCATCACGCGACCGCACCAAAGGCCAATCGCCAATGGAAACGGCGCGGTCAATGCAACAGAGGGGCTGCCCATGCGATTGAACCCGTTCGACACCGGCAATATCAACGTCCGTTCGAGCAGCGGCGGCGGATTTCCCGGCGGGGGTGCGGGCGGGATCGGTTGCGGCACGATCATCATCGCCGCGATCGGCTATTTCGTGTTCGGCATGGACCCGTTCCAGACCGCGAGCGTGGTCCAGGGCGTGCAGCAGGGCCAGGTGGCGAGCGGGCCGGCCAATACCGACGAGCAGGCGATCTGCACCAGCGGCCCCTATGCAACCGAGGCCTGCAACGCGCTCCAGTCGCTGAACCAGACATGGGCCGGCGTGTTTCAGGCGCAGGGTTTCGGGCAGCAGTTCCGGCAGCCGACGCTCGATCTCTACTCGGGCGGTGTGCGGACGGCGTGCGGCAACGGCAGTTCGTCGATGGGGCCGTTCTATTGCCCCGGCGACCAGACAATCTACATCGATACCAGCTTCTACGACCAGCTCGACCGCCAGCTCGGCGCACCGGGCGATTTCGCGCGCTATTACGTGATCGCGCATGAGTACGGGCATCATATCCAGCAGCTGACCGGCATCGCGGACCAGATCCGCAGCGCGCAGCAGCAGAACCCGCGCTCCGCCAACCAGCTGCAGGTGCTGATGGAGCTCCAGGCGGATTGCTACGCCGGGGTATGGGCGGGCAAGAACCGCAATCTGATCGAGCCGGGCGATATCGAGGAAGGGATGACCGCGGCCTCCTCCATCGGCGACGACCGGTTGACAGGGGGCCGCGTCAGCAGCGAGAACTTCACCCACGGCACCAGCGCGCAGCGCAGCCAGGCACTCCGGCTGGGCCTCGAAGGCGATGACAGGAAGTGCGATGCGATCACGAACATTCGCTAGCCTTGCAGCGGGGCTGACCCTGCTCGGTGCATCCGGTGCGCTGGCCCGACAGCAGGACCGGCAGCCGGTCACCGACCGCAACCCCGATGCAGAGCGGGTGGCGGAGACGCCCCTGCGCGATCTCAACGTGAAGAAGGACGGGATCCCGCCGGTGCTCGAGGCGGCAGCACGCGATCCCTATGCGGTTGCGGGCCTTTCGTCTTGCTCCGCCGTCGCAGCCGCCATCCGCGACCTCGACACGGTGCTGGGGCCGGACTTCGATGGGGGCGAAACGAAGCGAAAGGGCGTGACGGCGGGCAAGGTCGCGGAGAGCGCGGTCGGATCGTTGGTCCCGTTTCGCGGCCTGATCCGCGAGGTCAGCGGCGCGGCGAGCGCGGAGCGGCAGCTGCAGGTCGCGATCTTTGCCGGGGCGACCCGGCGTGGGTTCTTGAAGGCGCTCGGCCTCCAGCGCGGCTGCGCTTTGCCGGCCCGTCCGGCGACCGTCTCGACAGCGGTTTCCTTGCGCAAATAACGCGAATGAGGCCGGGCCCAAGGGCTGCCCGACCGCCGCGCGTTCCAGCGGAGAACCTGTACCGGCTAGTCCGCGCGTGACCCCTTGGCCGCCTCGTCGAGCGCGCGCATGGCCTCGGCGCGTTCCTTGGCGGACAGGTCCCGCTCACGAGAGATTTCGGCGCGCGCTTCGGCAATCGCGGCACGGGCTTCAGCGAGCGCGGCCGCCTGGCACACCCACAGCTCTTGGCGCCCGTCCGTGCCGGTGACGTTTTCCGTCACCTGGCGCTGCCCGGTGCGGCAGGCCACCTTCACGCGCGGCGCGACATCACGGGCCTCGGCTATCGCGATCCGCAGCTCCTTGTGAAACGCGCCGTCCTTGCCGAATTGCTTGCGCAGTTCGCGCTGCATTTCGCCATTCTCTCCCATCTCGCGGCGGAGCTCGGCCATGTCGCGCTGGAACTCGGCATGCTCCTCGGCGGTCATCGGATCGCCTCGCTTCACGTATCGACGTTCCGTGACCTTACCCTTGTCATCGACAGTGCGCTCGACGCGGACGATGCGGTTTCGGCCATCGGACCCCTGCACCGTTTGCGACACCTCGGCATCGAGATCGTGGATGGTCCCTTTCTCGTCGGTCCAGCCCGGCGGAGCGGGCGGCTCGGGCGGCATTGGCGCATCGGCCGGGGCAACGGTCTCGGGCGAAGCAGGCGGTGCGGGCGGAGCGGGCGGATCGACCTTGGCATAACTGACCGAGGCGGTCAGCGGTAGCGCAAGCGCGGCACCGCCGATCAGCAGGCGACCGGCCCAGCGGCGAGGCGCGGAAATATCGTTCATGGCAAGGGCTTTCAGTCGGTGGATGATGGATCGGTCGCCCAGCACCGGGCAGGCCATCGGCGCTGCCAGAACGAGCCGGGGCGAGCGGGGTGAGGAGGTGGCAAAGCGGGCGATCACGGCGGCATAGGCGGCACGGCCCTCGTTCGGGCAGGAGGCCATCACCCGCGCGTCGCAGGCGGCTTCCTGATCGCGGCGCAGGGCGTTCCAGCCCATTACGCTCAGCGGATTGAACCAGTGAATCGCGAACAGCGGCTGGACAAGCATATTGCAGAGCAAATCGCGGCCCCGGTGGTGCGCCAGTTCGTGCGCGATCGCCATGTCGCGCGCGGTCCGGTCCGGCGTGGCCATGAAGCCTTCGGGCAGCGCGATCACCTTGTCGAGGATGCCGAAGGCAACCGGCCCGTCGGTATCGGGCGTTTCGACGAGGCGCACCGCGCCCGTCTCGCCCACCGGGCGGGCGCGGGCGAGGAGGTCCCGCCGCATCCGGACGTAGAGCGCATAGCGGCGCGCGAGGAAAACGGCCGCACCCGCCAGCCAGAGTGCGAGCACCACCGCGTCCCACGCGATCGCAGACACGGCAGCGACGGGTTCGGAAATCTGTTCAACGGGGCCCGCGAGCGCCGGGCCCGTTTCGACCGAAATGGACAGGAAAGCCTCCGGCTCTCGCGGAGCGGGCGCCATCCAGGCGGGCAGCACCAGCGGCGGCAGCAGCAGACGCGCCATCGGCAGCGCCCAGAGCGCATAGGCGGCCCGCGAACCGAGCGTGCGGGCGATCGGGCGACGCAACAGCAGCACGGCGGCGATCAGCACGCCGGTCCACAGCAGCGTGTCGAACAGGAAGGCGCTCACGACCGCAGCGCCTTCAGCAGGCGCTCGATCTCGGCGAGGTCGTCCTCGTTCAAGGCTTCGCTTTCGGCGAGATGAGCGAACAGCGAGGCGGGCCTGCCGCCGAACAAGCGGTCCACGAGCCGGCGCGATTCCTGCCCGGCGTAGGCGGCGCGCTCGATAAGCGGCGTGTAGAGGAAACGCCGCCCCTCCGCCTCGGTCGCTACCGCGCCCTTGGCGACAAGGCGGGACAGCAGGGTCTTCACGGTCGGCATCGACCAGTCGCGCTGGGCGCAGACCCTGTCGCAGACATCGGCGGCGCTGAGCGGGCTTTTTTCCCACAGCGCCTCCATCACGGCGTGCTCCGCTTCGGAAATCCGCTCTACCTTGGGCTCATCGCGCCTCGCCATTGCTGTTCTCTCCGAAAACCGGTCGACTCGTCATGGTCGATTACGACTGTAGACGGATCGACTACGAACGTAAACCTGTCGGCTGGATGAACGACCGCGACGGTTCGACGAACGACATGACTGCGCTTAGGGTCAGGATCCCTGACCCTAGATAAGCTGCAGTTGCGCGACCGGCGCGAAGCTGCGGCGGTGGAGCGGGGTCGGGCCATGTTCGCGCAAGGCGGTGAGGTGCTCGGGCGTGCCGTAGCCCATGTTGCGCACCCAGCCGTAGTGCGGATGCGTCTCGTGATAGCGGCGCATCAGCCGGTCGCGGTGTTCCTTGGCAAGGATGGAAGCGGCGGAAATGCAGCGCTCGCTCGCATCGCCGCCGACAATGGCCCGCGCGGGCCAGCGCCAGTCGCGATTCCTGCCGTGCGGGGTGAGGTTGCCATCGACCAGCACCGACTCCGGTTCGCAGCCGAGGGCGATGACGAGGTTCGCGACCGCCTGGGTCATCGCCCACATCGTCGCCTGGAAGATGTTGATGCGGTCGATGTCATCGACCTCGACGACGCCGATGCCAAAGGCGCAGCGCCGCCGGATGCGCGGTTCGAGCGCGGCCCGCTGCGCACCCGAGAGCTTCTTGGAATCGTCGAGACCGGGGATGCAGGGATGGCACAGCACCACGGCGGCGGCGACGACCGGCCCGGCCAGCGGACCGCGTCCGGCCTCGTCCACCCCAACCACCAGCCCCTTGGCACGGAGGCCGCCCTCGGGCATTCCTGACAGCATGGCACACCGATCGCTCACACCGCTCATCCTATCGCCTCTCGCCCTGCTCGCAAGCTGCGGTTCGGCCACGATGGGGGATAGCGCCCCCGCCTCGACACCCGCGCCAGCTGGCGTGGCGGGCGATGGGTTCGCGCTCGAACAACTCGGCACCTTCGAGGAGCCATGGGCGGCGGCCTTCGCGCCGGGTACGAACGTGCTGTTCGTCACCGAAAAGGCCGGGACGCTGAAGTTCAAGGATTTGGCGTCGGGCCGCCTGGGCACGGTGAGCGGCGTGCCGCAGGTCGATTATGGCGGCCAGGGCGGGCTCGGCGACATCGCGTTCCTGCCGTCCGAGGCGAGCGCCACCATCGGCCGCCGGACCATCTACCTGAGCTGGGCGGAGGCCGGGCCGAACGACACGCGCGGCGCGGCGGTCGGGCGCGGGACGCTGATGTGTGCGGAGGCTGACGCCTGCCGGATCGAGGGGATGCAGGTGATCTGGCGCCAGCCCAAGGTGACCGGGCGCGGTCACTATTCCCACCGGCTGGCGATCAACCCCGACGGGAAATACCTCTTCGTCGCCAGCGGCGAGCGGCAGAAAATGGATCCGGCGCAGGATACCTCGAACAATCTCGGTTCCATCGTCCGGCTCAATCTCGACGGTACGCCCGCCGCGGACAACGCCTTTTCAGGGCAGCCGGGGAAGGCCCAGGACATCTGGTCCTACGGGCACCGCAACGTGCTCGGCCTCGCCTTCGACGCTTCAGGGCAGCTGTGGGACCTCGAACATGGGCCGGCCGGCGGTGACGAGATAAATCTCGTCCGCAAGGGCGCGAATTACGGCTGGCCGATCGTCTCGGAGGGCGACCATTACGATGGCAAGGCGATCCCGCGTCACGCCACGCGGCCCGATTTCGTCGCTCCGGCGATCAGCTGGAACCCGGTGATCGCGCCGGGCGATTTCATCTTCTATTCGGGCAAGATGTTCCCCGCCTGGAAGGGGCAGGCCATCATCGGCGGCATGAAGCCGACCGTGCTGGTCCGCGTGGCCTTCGACGGCGAGAAGGCGCGCGAGGTCGCGCGTTATCCGATGGGACGCCGCATCCGCGAGGTGGTGGAAGCGCCCGACGGGTCGATCCTGCTGCTGGAGGACAAGGCCGGTGCACGGCTCTGGCGCATGACGCCGCAATAGGACCGTCGCGGCGATGGACAACGGGCTCTCCCGCCCCTAACGCGCGCGCCTTCATGGCCAGCCTCATTCCCCTGTCCGCGGTCGAACCGGCGCTGGTCGAGCAGTTGCTCGACGCGGCCTTCGGCGCGGATCGCTTCGGGCGCACCGCCTATGCGATCCGCGAGGGGACCGAATGGTTGCCGGGCCTGAGCTTCGCCGCGCTCGACGAGGAGGATTGGCTCGTCGGCTCGATCCAGCTCTGGCCGGTGGCGCTGACAGATGGTGAGGGCCGCGCACACCCGATGCTGATGGTCGGACCCGTTGCCGTGATGCCGGGGCGGCAGGGCGAAGGCTTCGGCAAGGCGCTGATGGCCGCCGCGCTGGGTGCGATCGATCCGGGCGCGGCGCTGCCGCAGGTGCTGATCGGGGATCGGGATTATTACGAACGCTGGAGCTTCAGCGCCGAGCACACCGGCGGCTGGCGCTGCCCCGGGCCGTGGGACCCGGCGCGGCTGCTGGCGCGCTGCGACACGCCGCAGATCCTGCCGCGCGAGGGCATGCTCGGCCCTTGGATGGCGCGCGCGGATATGGCACCGCAGCCGCGTGCCCTATGACCCCCCGCCCGAGATCGCCGGACTGAACCTCGCCGAAGTGGCGCAGGCGCTCGCCGACCGCCGCCTGCCGCCGGTCGAGAGCTGGTCCCCGGCGGCGACCGGCGACAGCAATATGCGGATCGCCGCGGACGGGAGCTGGCGGCACGACGGCGGTCGGATAACCCGCCCCGCGATGGTCCGCGCCTTCGCCTCGCTGCTGATGCGCGACGCGGCGGGGCAGCACTGGCTGGTGACGCCCCACCAGAAGCTCTCGATCGCGGTCGAGGACGCTGCCTTCGTCGCCGTCGACTGCGTCGAGCGGGACGGCGCGCTGGTGTTTCGACTGAATACCGACGAGCTGGTGGTGGCCGATGATGCACATCCCGTGCAGGTTCGTGGCACGTCCGATGCACCGTTGGTGTATGTCGTGGTCAGGAACGGGTGCGAAGCGCGGCTCGACCGCTCCACCTGGCTCCAGCTCGCCGAGATCGCGCTGGCGCAGGGCGACGGCAGCACGGTGACGAGCGGCGGCGCGACCTTTCCGCTGCTGCCCGCATGAGCGCGCTGTTCGACCGGATCGCGCAACTGTTCGCGGACGGCCATGCCAGCGAGGTGGGCGAGCTGATGAGCGATGCACGCTTCGCCGATGCCGCCATGACGGCAGAGGCCGCGGTGCTGATCGCGATTACCGAGCGTCCCGAGAGCGCGGGCGGGCCCGGCGTCATCCTCACCCGGCGCCCCGCGACGATGCGCGATCATCCCGGCCAGGTAGAT
>JAJYQP010000100.1 GCA_021794525.1 Pseudomonadota bacterium
ACCGAAGGCCACCCCGATTATCACATGATCACCGTCAAGATGACCGACGGCACCGAATTCCAGACCCGTTCGACCTGGGGCAAGGAAGGCGACACGCTGGCGCTCGACATCGACCCGACGAGCCACCCGGCCTGGACCGGCGGCAAGCAGCAGATCCAGGAAGGCGGCCGCGTCGCCGCCTTCAACAAGCGCTTCGGCGGGCTCACGCTCAAGAAGTGACGCGAGACTTGGTCCGCTTGCGGGCCTGGTCGCAGCGTCATCCCCACGAAGGTGGGGATCTCGCGAGACAAGATCAGGGCTTGATGGCCTCGACCATCGGAGAAGGGCGGTCCGACGGGGCCGCCCTTTTTGTTTCTCCGAACTACCCATGTCTCGTCGGCCCGGACTTGATCCGGGCCAAGGCTTCTTGGTCCGCCCCCTCGCGGCGCGTCACCACCCCCACGGCCTTTCGCGATACCACTTGGTGATCACGTATTTGGTGCCCTTGCGCACCTTCATCCCGTGGTGGAGCGTGTTGGGATTGGGCGAGCCGTCAGGTCGGCGATTGTTCCAGCACAGCAGCTTGCCCGGCTCGGGCTGCACCGTCTTGTCGATGCACTTGAACCGCGTGCCACCGCCCGCTTCGACCGCGTTGAGGTAGATCATGAAGGTCCAGGTCCGCTGGCCGGCCACCGAACAGTATTTTTCCCAATCCTGCCCTTCGGGATTGAAGTAGTCGCAATGGGGTTTGAACTCCTGCCCCTCGGCATAGCGCTGGCCCTGCACCGGCTCGCCATGGGCCGGGTCGATGGCATTGAGGGCGAGGAGGCGGGCCTCGAGGTCCTGGACGACACCCTCTTCGGCCGACAGGTCGCAGGTCTCGCTGGTGCGGAAATAGGCATCGCCATTGGCGTCCGCGAGCGTGGAGGGGCGGCGGTTCGCGTCGATCAGCGCGATCAGGCCGGCGCACAGGTCGGGTGGCAGGAAGCCGCGCAGCTGGAACAGCTCCAGCTTGGGGCTGGGCACGCGCTGCACGCCGTCGTGCGCGACCAGCAGCTGTGCCGAAGATTCGCCGGGGGAGGGCATGGGCCGACCTTATCGTCCAAGTGCATTGGGGCAAGGGCGAAAGATCGTTGCGCCGCGGGCAGGCAAAGCGCGATTTTTGCTTCCCATCCAACCCGTGCTGTGCAACAGGCAGCGCCCGCCGTGCTCGACGCTTGACGCGCCCGGACGGCGGCGTATCAGCCCCCACTTCGGGCGCGTCACGGCGCGCCGCGGGGCATGTGGCGATCGTAGCTCAGTTGGTTAGAGCGCCGGTTTGTGGTACCGGAGGTCGGGGGTTCGAGACCCCTCGATCGCCCCATTTTCCCGACCTATCGGAACCGCCCCGGCGGTTCGGCACAGCGGGATCAAGCGCGACATGACGGCATTCTGGACCGAGGCGGATTACGACGATCACGAGCTGGTGCAGCTCGTCCACGATCAGGCCTCGGGCCTCACCGCCATCATCGCGCTGCATTCGACCCACCTCGGTCCCGGCGCGGGGGGCACCCGCTTCTGGCACTATGCCGACCCGGCCGCCGCCATGCGCGACGTGCTGCGCCTGAGCCGGGGCATGAGCTACAAGAACGCCATGGCCGGCCTGCCGATGGGCGGCGGCAAGGCAGTCATCCTCGCCGATGCCGCGAGGACCAAGACCCCGGCGATGCTGGCCGCGTTCGGCGCTGCGGTCGACGCGCTCGGCGGGCGTTACGTCACCGCCGAGGACGTCGGAATCTCGGAGGCAGACATGGTGGCGATCGCCGAGCGGACCCGGTATGTCTCCGGGCTTCCTGCGACCGACGACGATGCCGCCGGCGGCGATCCGGGCCCCTTCACCGCGATGGGCATCTACCATGGGATCAAGGCCGCGGTGCGCCACAAGCTCGGCAGGGACAGCCTCGCCGGGGTGCACGTCGCGCTCCAGGGCACCGGCAGCGTCGGCGGCGGCGTCGCGCGGCTCCTCGCCAAGGACGGCGCGAAGCTGACGCTCGCCGACGTCAACGAGGCCCGGGCCGAGGCACTGGCGACCGACCTCGGCGGTCACGCCGTTTCGGCCGATGTGATCATGAGCACCGCTTGCGACGTGTTCAGCCCCAACGCGCTGGGCGCGATTCTCGACGAGGCGGGAATCGCGCGGCTCGATTGCGCCGTGGTGGCGGGCGGGGCCAACAACCAGCTCGCCCGGCCCGAGCACGGCCCGATGCTGGCGGCACGCGGCATCCTCTACGCGCCCGACTACGTCATCAATGCTGGCGGAATCATCAGCGTGACGCTGGAATACCTCTGCCGCTGCGAGAAGGTGCCTTGCGACATCAACGAGGTGAGGAAGCGCATCGCGCAGATCCCGGGCAGGCTGGAGCAGATCTGGCAGGAAAGCGACGCCACCGGCGCCTCGCCCGACCAGGTGGCGGACGGCATGGCGCAAAAGCTGATCGGACGCTGACAGCGATACCCGGTGGCACTTGCGAGGCAGGCCCGGGCCTGCCAGACACGCGGACGGTCTTCATGCACGGTTTCGCCAATCCCACCCGCTTTCTGACGCTTGCCCGGTGGCTGACGCCGCTGTGCTTCGGGCTGGGCCTCCTGCTGGTGGCGGGCGCGCTGGCGTCGGGACTGTTCGTCGTTTCGCCCGACCAGCTGATGGGAGAGACGGTCCGCATCCTTTTCCTCCACGTTCCTTTCGCCTGGCTCGGCATGGGCGGGTGGAGCGCGCTGGCGGTGTCCAGCCTTGCTTTCCTCGTCTGGCGCCACCCGCTCGCGGCGCTCGCGGCGCGCGGCATCGCGGTGCCGGGCGCGGTGTTCACCGCCCTGAGCCTCATTACCGGATCGATCTGGGGCAGGCCGACCTGGGGCACGTGGTGGGTGTGGGACGGGCGGCTGACCAGTATGCTGGTGCTGTTCTTCCTCTACTGCGCCTATATCGCGCTGGCCCAGGCTGCCGCGCGTGAGGGCGTGTCGGCGCGAATCCCGGCGATCTTCGGCCTGCTCGGCGCGATCAACATCCCGATCATCAACCGCAGCGTGGTGTGGTGGAACTCGCTCCACCAGCCCCCCAGCATCACCATGGGCCAGAGCGCGATCGCTGCCGAATTCCTCGTGCCGCTGTTCGTCTCGACGGCGGGGTTCTCGCTGCTGTTCGGCGGGATCGTGCTCGCCCGGATGCGCGCGCTCATCGCCGAGACGCAGGCCGAGGCGCGGCTGCGGCGCAAGGCGCAGGACTTCGACACCGAGCCGGAGACGGCCTGATGCGCGAGGGACTGGACCAGTGGAGCTTCGTCATCGCGGCCTATGCGGTCGGCGTGGCGGGCACGCTCGCCACCGCTGCGTGGAGCTGGCTGGCGATGAGGCGGGCCGAGGCGCGGCGCGACGCGAGCCGGAAAAGAAGGGGCCGCAAGGGCGGGGGCCAGCGATGAAAGCCAAGCACCAGCGCCTCACACTCATCGTCATTGCGCTCGTCGCGCTGGTTGCCGCCGGCTTGCTTGCCGCGTGGGCCCTTCGAAACCAGGCCAGCTACTTCTACTTGCCCGAACAGATGCGCGCGGCGCCGCCCGCGGTCGGGCAGGCGGTGCGCCTCGGCGGCATGGTCGCACCGGGATCGCTCAAGACCATGGCCGATGGAGTGACGATTGCCTTCACAGTTACCGGCAAGGGCGATGCAGCGGTGCCCGTCCGCTATTCGGGTATCGTGCCCGACCTGTTCAAGGAAGGCTCCGGCGTGGTCGCGGAAGGCAGTCTGCAGGCGGACGGCAGTTTCCGGGCCGACAACCTGCTGGCCAAGCATGACGAGAATTACGTCCCGCGCGAGCTGGAGGGCATGACGCAGGCGCAGGCGGCCGAAGTCGCGGAAAAGACCACGGTCGGTCTTCGGTGATTGCCGAGATCGGCCTCGCTGCGCTCTGGCTGGCGGCCGCGCTGTCGGTCTTGCAGATGCTGTGCGGCGCACTGTCGGTGCGGGCGCGTGGGGCGGGCGGGGCTGTGCTTACCAACCTGACCCGCCCTGCCGCGGTGCTTCAGGGCGCGCTTGCCGCGGTCGCCTTCGCCATGCTGCTTTGGGTCTTCGCGATCACGGACCTGTCGGTAAAGCTGGTTGCCGCCAATTCCCATGCCGCCAAACCGATGATCTTCAAGCTTGCGGGCGCATGGGGCAATCACGAAGGCTCGATGCTGCTGTGGGTGACGGTGCTCTCCGGCGCCGGCGCGCTGATCGCGGCTGTAGAGCGGCGGCTGCCGGAACGCACCATGCAGGCGACGCTCGCCGCGCAGGGCTTCGTGGCGCTCGGTTTCTACGCTTTCCTGATTTTCAGTTCGAACCCCTTCGAGCGCCTGCCCACGCCGGTCGCCGAAGGCATGGGCCTCAACCCGCTGCTGCAGGACATCGGCCTCGCCTTCCACCCCCCGACCCTCTACCTCGGCTATGTCGGCCTTTCGGTCGCGTTCAGCTTTGCGGTGGGCGCGCTGGTGACGCGGCAGGTCACGCCCGAGTTCGCCCGCGCGATGCGGCCCTGGGTGCTCGGCGCCTGGGTTTTCCTGACGCTGGGCATCACGGCGGGGAGTTACTGGGCCTATTACGAGCTTGGCTGGGGCGGCTGGTGGTTCTGGGACCCGGTCGAGAACGCCTCGTTGATGCCGTGGCTGGCGGCAACCGCGCTGCTCCATTCGGCCAGCGTCCTCGCTTCGCGCGATGCGCTGCGCGCGTGGACGATCATGCTGGGGGTGGTCGCCTTTTCGATGAGCATGGTCGGGACATTCCTGGTGCGATCGGGCATTCTCACAAGCGTCCACGCCTTTGCGGTCGACCCGGAGCGCGGCAGCTTCATCCTTGCCCTGCTGGCGATCTATATCGGGGGGGCGCTGGCACTGTTCGCGGTGCGCGCCGGGACCGTGGCCGAGGGCGAGCGCTTCGCCGTCACAAGCCGCGAAGGCGCGCTGGTGTTCAACAACGTCATGCTGAGCGCCATCCTCGCGATCGTGCTGCTAGGCACGCTCTATCCGCTGCTGACCGAGGCCTTCGACGTGCGCGTTTCGGTCGGGCCGCCCTATTTCAACCCGGTTGGCGCGATCTTCTTCGTGCCGATGCTGCTGGTGATGGCGGTCGGGCCGCTGCTGCGCTGGCGGCGTGACAGCCTCGCGCGCGTCGGGCGGGAGATGGCGCTGGTGGGCGCGATAGTTCTCGCCGCACTGATCCTTGCCAGCATCCTGGGCGAGGTGCCGTTGCTGCCGCTCATCGGGCTGGCGCTGGCCGGAGGACTGGCAGTCGCCAGCCTCCTCCCTGTGCGGGGACGGTCGCTGCAACGCGTTCCCATGGCGACCTGGGGCATGGTCGCTGCGCACTTCGGCGTCGCGGTCGCGCTGTTCGGGATGGCGAGCGAGAGCGCCTTCAGCAAGGAACGGCTCGCGGCTGTCGCCATGGGCCAGAGCGTGGCGGTCGGTCCGTGGTCGATCAGGCTCGAGCGCGTGGAGCCCGTGGCAGGCCCCAACTGGACGGCCCTTCGTGCTACCCTGCTGGCGTCATACCGGGGCGGCGAACCGATCGAACTGGCGCCCGCCGCGCGCGACTTCTGGTCGCCGCCGCAGCAGACCACCGAAAGCGCCCTCGCGACGCGCTGGAACGGCCAGCTTTATACTGTGATCGGCGAGCAGGCGGACGATGGCCGCTGGCAGCTGCGGCTGTGGTGGAAGCCCTTCGTGCCGCTGATCTGGCTGGGTGGCGGGATCATCGCGCTGGGCGGGGTGCTGGCGCTGATCGGCCGAGTCCGGACCGATCTGAGGCGGCGGAGCGTCTTGCGCCGGTCCGCTACCCGGCGGTCGGACCGGGCCGCGCTGACAGCGGAGCCTGCAGAGTGAAGGCCTTGCGCTTCTGGCTGCCGCTTGTCGCGCTGGTCGGCTTTTTGGGGCTGGCGGGCTACATGCTCACCAAGCCGAAGGACGAATTCGTCGAGAGCCGCATGGTCGGCAAGCCGCTGCCCTTTTTCACGCTCGACCCTGCGGTACCGGACCGCCCCGGCCTCGCGAGCAGGGATTTTGCCACCGGCAAGCCGCGGCTGCTCAATATCTTTGCAAGCTGGTGCGTACCCTGCGCGGCGGAGGCGCCGCAGCTCAAGGCGCTGGCCGCGCGGGGTGTCGATATCGCCGGCATCGCCATCCGTGACCGGCCCGAGGATGTGGCAGCCTTCCTCGCCCGCTACGGCAACCCCTATAGCGCGATCGGCAAGGACGATCTGTCGGAGGTCCAGCTCGCCATCGGCTCGTCCGGCGTGCCGGAAACCTTCGTGATCGATGGCAAGGGCCGCATCGCCTATCAGCACATTGGCGACATTCGTGCCGAAAATGTTTCTATGTTATTGAAAAAGCTGGAAGAAGCCCGATGAGGTGGGCGCTCGTTCCGTGGGCGATTTTGACGATGTTGGCCGCTCCGGCGGGCGCGCAGGATTCGATGCCGCCCGCGCCCTACGCCTACCGCCAGCTCGACGATGCGGCGCAGGAGGCGAAGGCGCGGGCACTGATGGAAACGCTGCGCTGTCTCAAGTGCCAGAGCCAGTCGATCGCCGACAGCGATGCGCCCATGGCGGGCGACATGCGCAGCCAGGTCCGCATCCGCATCGCCGCGGGCGAGGAGCCGGAGGCGGTGCGCGCCTGGCTGATCGAACGCTATGGCGACTATGTCAGCTACAAGCCGGAAATGAGCCGCTCGACCTGGCCGCTGTTTGCGATTCCTCTGCTTCTCGCCGTGGTCGCAGCCGTCATCCTCGCGCGGCGGCTGCGGGGGCGCGCATGAGCTGGCTCGCGGTGCTCCTGCTCGCGGGTGCTGCGTTGGCGGCAGCGGTGCTGCTGCTGCGCATCCCGCGCGGTGCGATCACTCTGCTGGCGGCGACGCTGCTGTTCGGGCTCGCGGGATATGCATGGCAGGGCTCGCCCGGGATGCCCAGCGCGCCGGGCACGGTGGCGATCCCGCCGCCGGGGCTGGACGAGCTGTCGATCAAGTCGCGGCGCGCGTTCTACGATGAGACCAGCCTTCCGTCGCGCTTCCTCATCACCTCGGACGCCTTCGCGCGGCGCGGCGACCAGATCCGGGCGGCCGCCTTTGCGAACAGCGCCATCCGCGAGAACCCGCGCGACTCGGAGGCGTGGACCGCGCTCGGCAATGCGCTGGTCGAGCATGCCGAGGGGCGCCTGACCCCGGCCGCGCTCGACGCTTTCCGCGAGGGCGCATTGGCCGCGCCGCGCGACCCCGCCCCGATGTTCTTCCTCGGCTTCGCCTTCCTGCGCGACGGCAGTCCGGAACGGGCGCTGCTCATCTGGGAGCAGATCCTTAAGGCGGCCCCCGAAAATGCCCGCTGGCGCCCTGCTATGGCACAGCGGGTTGCGCGGCTCCGGGCGCTGATGGGGAGCCGGGGACAGCCCGCGCCATGACGCGTTGGACCGCGATTGCGAGGCGATAGACGCTCTGCTAGGCGCCGGCGCCTGATCGGTCGCAGGGCGGCCACCACGGATATGCTTATGCCCACGGGTTCATCCTCCCTATGAGCGAAACCACAAAGCCCGCCGCCGCGGTCGAGGGCCCTACTCCGCTTAGCGAAACGCGCGCGGGGCACAGTCACGGCTCACCGCTCGCGCTTGGCATCGGGGCGATCGGGGTGGTGTTCGGCGATATCGGCACCAGCCCGCTCTACGCCTTCCGTGAAACCTTTGCCTCGCACCATGGCGTGCCCGGTATCCAGGTCGATCCGATCCACATCCACGGCGTACTGAGCCTGGTGTTCTGGTCGATGATGATGGTCGTGACGTTCAAATACGTCCTCACCATCATGCGCGCCGACAACAAGGGCGAAGGCGGCAGCCTGGCGCTGCTCGCGCTCATCAATCGCAAGAGCGAGGGCGCGCGGTGGCGCGGGCCGCTGGTGCTGCTCGGGGTGTTCGCGACGGCGCTGTTCTACGGCGATTCGATGATCACACCGGCCATGTCGGTGCTTTCGGCGACCGAAGGCCTGCAATACGTACACCCCGGTTTCAAGAACTGGATCGTGCCGCTGGCCGTGGCGATCCTGTTCGCCCTGTTCGCGTTCCAGTCGCGCGGGACGGACAAGGTGGGCAAGCTGTTCGGCCCGATCATGCTCCTTTATTTCGGCACGCTGGCAGCGCTGGGGCTGATGTATGTCGTCACCGACCCGCAGATCGTGCTGGAGACGCTGAACCCGCTCAACGCCTACCGGTTCTTCGCGGCCGATGGCTATCGCGCATTCGTGGCGATGGGCAGCGTGGTGCTGGCGGTGACAGGGGCGGAGGCGCTCTATGCCGACATGGGCCACTTCGGGCGCAAGCCGATCGGTGTGAGCTGGCTGACGGTGGTGCTGC
Source organism: Pseudomonadota bacterium (assembly GCA_021794525.1). Taxonomy (GTDB): domain Bacteria; phylum Pseudomonadota; class Alphaproteobacteria; order Sphingomonadales; family Sphingomonadaceae; genus Qipengyuania. The sequence goes on from JAJYQP010000100.1 coordinate 8,374, forward strand.
CATGCCTGATGCTGAACTACATGGGACAAGGTGCCCTGGTGCTTGCGCCCGCCACGGATGCTGCGGAGATCATCAAGGACCCGTTCTTCCTGATGATCCCCGACCTGGTTCGCATCCCGGTCATCTTCCTGGCGCTTGCCGCCACCATCATCGCCAGCCAGGCGGTGATCTCGGGCGCGTTCTCGCTGACCCAGCAGGCGATCCAGCTCGGCTTCATCCCGCGCATGGAGATCAAGCACACCAGCGCCTCCACCGCGGGCCAGATCTACATTCCCGTGATCAACTGGGGCCTGATGATCATGGTCATCATCCTGGTGCTGTTCTTCCAGTCGTCCAGCAACCTGGCCGCCGCCTATGGCATCGCGGTGACCGGCGCGATGGCGATCGATACGATCCTGCTCGCGGCGGTGCTGCTGGCGCTGTGGCGCTGGCCCGTGTGGAAGGCTGCCCCGCTGGTGCTGGCCTTCATCTTGGTCGACATGGCCTATCTCGGTGCCAACCTCATCAAGGTGCCGGACGGCGGCTGGGTGCCGCTGATGATGGGCCTCCTGATCTTCACCCTGCTCACTACCTGGGCTCGCGGCCGGTCCCTGATGCGGACAAGCATGGCGGAAGGATCGCTGCCGATCGAAATTTTCGCCAAGAGCGCGAAGAACAGCTCCGCCCGGGTGCCGGGCACGGCGATCTTCATGTCGTCCTCGCCCGATGGCGTGCCCTCGGCGCTGCTGCACAACATCAAGCACAACAAGGTGTTGCACGAGCGGGTGATCGTCCTGACCGTGCTGATAGAGGATGAACCGTTCGTGGCGCCGGAATGCCGGGTCGATCTCAAGGACTTCGGTGACGGGTTCTACCAGATGAAGCTGCGCTATGGTTTCCTCGAGGAGACCGACATCCCCGCCGCATTGCGCGCGGCCGACATGTGCGGTGGAAAGTTCGAGATGATGCACACCAGCTTCTTCCTGAGCCGTCAGACGCTGATCGCGGCCAAGAAGCCGGGCATGGCGATCTGGCGCGAGAAGCTGTTCGCGTGGATGCTCCGCAATGCGGCGACGGCGATGGAGTTCTTCAAGCTGCCGACCAACCGGGTGGTGGAGCTGGGAAGCCAGGTGGAGATTTAGGCTGCGGGGGCGGCGTGCGACCCCAGATTGCGGACATTTCCGGCTCGTCATCCCAGCTTTCGCTGCGATGACGATTTTGGTCAATGACCCCTCCCTAATCCATAGCTGACCCCGCCCACTATCCAGCCGCGCGGCTCTGGGTCGATGATTTTCGCCTCGGTAACTCCTACAAGGCTTCAGAAAAGGCTTTCCTACACCCGCCGACTGTGCGCCATCGAGCCTGATGGGTTCGTGCGGGTGTCCGATTGCTTTCGAACACGAGGTTTTTCCGCCTGCCCGTAATGCGTTCTCGCGGGTGAAAAAACCTTCCAGAATCGGAATGTGTCAACCTGGCGAGCGTTTCGGTAAAGGAAATGCTTTTATTGCAGAGACTTGGTGCCAAGACGACAAGGGTGACACATGGGTGACAGGTGTCACCCGTGTCACCCGATCCCGAGCGGGCGGCGGGCGGGTTTCGGCGGGTCATCCGCCGCGCGCTCACGCCGTCGGCGGTTCGTCCTTCACCACCTCGTCCCGGTCTTCCAGCTTCAGTCCGTGGCGCAGCAGCATGGGGATCTGGGTGAAGGTGAACAGGAAGGTGAGCGGCATGAACACCCACAGCTTGGCCCAGAGCCAGGTCTCGAAGCCGCCGTTCGCCTCGTTGTAATTGTAGCGCAGCGCCTCGTTGAGGGCGGCGAGGGCAAAGAAGAACAGCCCCCAGTTACGCGACAGCTTGAGCCAGCCCGCGTGGTCGACGCCCTCGAACGCCGCCTCCAGCAAGGTCTGGAGCAGCGCCTTGCCGCGCAGCCACCCGCCGATGAGCAGGGTGCCGAACAGCAGGTAGATCGCCGTCGGCTTGAACTGGATGAAGGCGGGGTCGCGCAGCCAGATCGTCAGCCCGCCGAAGCCGACGATCAGCGCGGTCGACAGCAGCAGCATCGGGGACACGCGGTCGAACTTCCATTTCGAGAACGCCAGCGCCACCACCGCCGCGACCATGAAGGCGACCGTGCCGTTGATGACCGCTGCCAGTTCGCCGAGCGGGGCGTCGCCGCCGGGCGCGGACAGCTTGTAGACGCCAAGGAATACCAGCAGCGGCCCGTAATCGACCGCGACATTGAGCCAGCCGCTCTTCGATTTCGGCTTTTCGTTTGGCTGGCCCATCACGCCACTCCCGCGATCACGCGCGCGACGAGGTCTGGATCGAAGGGCCGTAGGTCGTCGATCTTCTCGCCCACGCCGATGGCATGGATGGGAAGCCCGTATTGCTCCGCCGCCGCCACCAGCACGCCGCCGCGCGCAGTGCCGTCGAGCTTGGTCATCACGAGTCCGGTCACACCCGCCACCTCCTTGAAAACATCGATCTGCGCGAGCGCGTTCTGGCCATTCGTGGCGTCGAGCACCAGCACGACGTCATGCGGCGCCTCGGGATTGAGGCGGCCGAGCACGCGGCGGATCTTGGCCAGCTCGTCCATCAGCTCGCGCTTGTTCTGGAGCCGGCCGGCGGTGTCGACCACCAGCGCGTCGATCCCGGTGTCGGTCGCGGCCTTGACGGCGTCGAACACGATGCTCGCCGGGTCGCCGCCCTCGGGGCCGCGGATGATGGGCACATCGATCCGCTCCGCCCAGGTGGCGAGCTGGCCGATGGCGGCCGCACGGAAGGTGTCGCCGGCCGCGAGCATCACGCCATAGTCGTCCTCCTGGAACAGATGCGCGAGCTTGGCGATGGTGGTCGTCTTGCCGCTGCCGTTGACGCCGATCACCAGAATGACCTGCGGGCGCGGGAAGGCGGTGATCTCGAGCGGTTTCGCCACCGGGCGCAGGATCGCGGCGATTTCCTCCGCGACCGCTTCCTTCAGCTCGCGCTCGCTCATTTCCACGCCGAAGCGTTGCTCCGCCAGCTTGGCGCGGATGCGCGCCGCGGCCGCGGGGCCGAGGTCGGAAAGGATCAGCGCATCCTCCACCTCGTCGAGCGTGGCATCGTCGAGCCGCGCGGTGCCGATTACCCCGGTGAGGTTGGTGGCGAGCCGCTCCGACGTCTTTCGGAATCCACCGAACAGACGCTGGGTCCAGCTGGTCTCATTCATCGCAGGATGTCGTCCTCGAGCGCGGTTGGGATGATCGTGGCGATTGTGCTGGGCGCGATGCCGGGCGTGGCCACGCGTGCATAGTTGCCGGCATAGCCCCGGCCATCGCGTTCGGCGAGTACGCGCAAGGGCTTGCCGACGAGCGACGCCAGCCATTCGGCGCGCGTCGTGGCGACGGTCTCGCGCAGTTCGGCGGCGCGGCGGCGGATGGTATCGCCCGCCACCTGCGGCATCCGTGCGGCGGGGGTGTCGTGGCGCGCGGAGTAGGGGAATACGTGGGCGTGGACGATGCCCAGCTCCGCGACGAGCGAAAGATTGCGGCGTGGTGCTCCTCGCTCTCGGTCGGGAAGCCGGCGATGAGGTCGGCGCCGATGGCGATGTCAGGGCGGCGGCGCTTGAGGGCGATAACGAGCCGTGCGGCATCGGTGCGGGTGTGACGGCGCTTCATGCGCTTCAGGATCAGGTCGTGGCCGTGCTGCAGCGAGAGGTGGAGATGCGGCATGATCCGCGCCTCGCTGGCGATCGCCTCGTGCAGCAGCGGGTCGATCTCCGCCCCGTCGAGCGAGGAGAGGCGCAGGCGGGGGAGTTCGGGAAAGCGGGCGAGGATCGCGGTGACGAGGTCGCCGAGGCGCGGCGTGCCGGCGAGGTCGCCGCCCCAGGAGGTAACGTCCACGCCGGTCAGCACGATCTCGCGCGCCGAGCGGGCGAGCTGTGCCTCGATTTCGCGAAACACCGCATCGGGGTGGAGCGAGCGGCTGGGGCCGCGGCCCTGGGGGATGATGCAGAAGGTGCAGCTGTGGTCGCAGCCGTTCTGGATGGCGACGAAGGCGCGGGTGCGCGTGCGGACCGCTGCCGGGGCAAGCGTAGCCGCACCCATACCATAGGCTTGCGGCAGCAGCTTCGCCGCGTTGGGCACCAGCGCGTCGACCTCGGGCATGGCGGCGAGGGCGGCGCGCTCGGTTTCCGCCGCGCAGCCGGTGACCAGCAGGCGCGCGCGCGGGTGCTCGCGGCGCGCCTTGCGGACCGCACGGCGGGTCTGGCGCACGGCCTCGCCCGTCACGGCGCAGCTGTTGATGACGACGATATCGCCGTCGCCCGCCAGCATCGCGCCGATCCGTTCGCTCTCTGCAATGTTCAAGCGGCAGCCGAGCCCGATCACCTGCGGCGCGGTCATGCGAAGTCGCCCCACGCGAAGTCGCCCCGGAAGCTCTCCGCCGCGGGGCCGGTCATTGTTATGCGTCCATCATCGCCCCAGACGATGCGCAGATCGCCGCCCGGGAGGGTGACGGTGACCGAACGCTCCACCAATCCGCGCCGCATGGCCCCTATCGCCGTGGCACAGGCGCCCGTTCCGCAAGCCCGCGTCAGGCCCGCGCCGCGCTCCCACACCCGCAACCGGATGGCGCTGCGATCGAGCACGGTCGCGACGTTTACATTGACCCGCTCGGGGAACAGCGGATCGGTTTCGATCTCCGGTCCGATTTGCCCGAGCGGAACTGCGCCGCTATCGGGTACGAAGAACACGACATGAGGATTGCCGACGTTGACGGCGGATGGCTGCTCCAGCCCGTCCCAGCCGACCGGCATCGCCAGCGTGTCCATCGCATAGGCAAGCGGGATCGCTTCCCAGTCGAAGCGCGGAATGCCCATGTCGACGCTGGCTCCACCACGCTCCGGCGATACCCGGATTTGGCCGCCCGCCGTTTCCACACTGGCCGCTTCGCCCAGCAACAGCGCCACCGCGCGCGAGGCATTGCCGCAGGATTCGACCTCGCCGCCGTCGGAATTGTAGATCCGCATCCGGATGTCGGCGGTGTCGGACGGTTCGAGCACGATCAGCTGGTCGCAGCCGATTCCTTCGCGCCGGTTTGCGAGGCGCCGCACGATCTCGCCGGTCAGCGCCGGGATCGGCTCCGCGCGTCCGTCGAGCACGACGAAATCGTTGCCGAGGCCGTGCATCTTGGTGAAGGGAAGCCGCATCGCCGCTGCGCCCTAGAGCGCAGGCGCGCACCCGTCCAGCGGTGGTCAGCCGATCTTCTGGCTCGCCAGCTCGGAGAGATCGAAATCGGGCGCTGCCGATTCGCCGAAAGGCACATCGGGTGCGAGCAGGCCCAGTTCGGCCAGCCGTTCGAGCACCTTGGCGTGCGGCTCGGGGCGGCCATAGTGGTAACCCTGGCCCTTGAGCTGGCCCATCTGGCGCAGCGTCTTGAGGATCGTGTCGTCCTCGATCCCCTCCGCCACGAGCGGCAGGTCGAGCCCTTCGCCCATCGAGATAATCGCGCCGACCAGCTTGTTATTGGTCGGGTCGAGCTTCAGGTCGCGGATGAAGCTGCGGTCGATCTTGAGGCGGTCGAAGGGCAGGGTGCGCAGCTGCGAGAGGCTGGAATAGCCCATGCCGAAGTCGTCGAGCGCGATCCGCACGCCCTGGTTGCGCAGGCTGAGCAGCGTGTTGCGGACGAGGGCCGGGTTCTCGTGCAGCGAGCTTTCGGTGATCTCGATCTCCAGCCGCGAGGGCGGGAAAGCGTGGGCCACCAGCATCTTGAGGATCTTCTGCGAGAACCAGGGGTCGCGCAATTGCAGCGGCGACACGTTGATGGAGAGGCTGAGCTTGGTATGCCACATGCGCGCATCGGCGAAGGCGCGCGCCATCAGCCGCTTCGACATCTCCTCGATCAGCCCCATCTCCTCGACGATGGGGATGAAGATGTCGGGGCTGACGAGCCCGAGGTCGGGCGACTGCCAGCGCGCCAGCATCTCGAACCCGACCAGCTCGCCGGTCTCGAGGTCGATCTGCTGCTCGTAATAGGGCACGAATTCGTCGGCGCGCAGACCGCGGCGGATACCGGCTTCGAGCTCGCCGCGGAAGCGCTGCTCGTATTCCATCGCCGGCTCGAACCACTGCACCCGGTTCCGGCCCTGCTTCTTCGCCTGGTACATGGCGATGTCGGCGCGGTTCATCAGCAGTTCGCCGCTGGGCACTTCGTTATCGAGCCCCGTGTCGCCATGACTGCCCGCCACTCCGATCGATGCGCTGATTTCCAGCACCGCATCCTCGGCATGCACCGGTCGCGCGGTCGCGACGACGAGTTGCTCGCTCATGCTCTCGATATGGTTGTGCTCGCCGGGGCGATAGCGGACCGCGAAGGCGAACTCGTCACCGCCGAGCCGCGCCAGCAGCGCGTCCTCGGGCAGGATCGCGCTGAAGCGCCGCGCGACTTCGAGCAGCACCGCGTCGCCGAGCTTGTGACCGTGGTAGTCGTTGATGTTCTTGAAATGATCGAGGTCGATCAGCCCGACGGTGAAATCGTGCTGCTGGCTGGCCGCACCGGCCGCCAGAGCATTGACCGCGGGGAGGAAGCTGCGGCGGTTGAGGCAGCCGGTGAGCGGATCGGTATCGGCGAGGCGCAGCGCCTCGCGCTCCGAACGGCGGCGGTTCTCCAGCTCGCGCGAAAGCTGCTTGTACCGGCTCCAGCCGAAGATGATCACCGCGATGTTGAGCAGCAGGGCATTGGCGAGGATCGCGTCGGGCGCTGCGCCAACGCCGCGCCAGAAATTGACCAGCGAAGGCAGCACGGTGCCCCCGGTCGCCACGAACAGCAGGATCGATGCGGCCGCG
>JAJYQP010000004.1 GCA_021794525.1 Pseudomonadota bacterium
TCAATCCTTGCTACGCCCACCATCGGCTGAAGAAAAACCCCGCCCGGCTCGCGCCCGGCGGGGTTTTTTCTTGTGCGCTTTGGGCGGTCAGGCCGGGCGGCGAGCGAAGATGCCGAAGCCGGCGATGATCGCGTAGCAGATTGCCGGCAGCGTCAGCGCCGCCGCGAGGCCAACCCTGTCCGCCAACGCGCCGTAAATCGCGGGGATGATCGCCCCGCCCGCGATGGCGACGTTGATGATGCCCGAGCCGTCCGCAGCCCGCGGCCCCAGCTTCTCGCAGGCAAGCGAGAAGATGGTCGGGAACATGATCGAATTCATCAGCCCGACCGCGAGCAGCGAATAGCCTGCGACCTCACCCGTGGTATTGGCGGATATTGCGATGAGCGTGATCGCGCCCGCCGCCACGGTTGCCAGAAGCAGACCGGGGCTGACCACTCGGAGAAGGCCCGAGCCGATGAATCGCCCGACCAGCGCGCCGCCCCAGTACAGCGAGATCAGCTTGCCGGCCGCCTGCTCCGGGATGTTGAGCACATCAGCCTGCATCAGATAGCTCACGATGAAGCTGCCGATCGCGACCTCGGCCCCGACGTAGAGGAAGATGCAGGCCGCGCCATAGCCGAAGCGCGGGCCCTTCAGCAGCGCCAGCCCTTCGGCGAGGCTGGTGTTCTCGTGCTTTTCGCCCTTGAGGCGATTGCGGAACATCCACACGACGCCAGCGACCACGGCGAGCGCCAGCGCGAGGCCGAGATAGCCACGCACGATCGCCCCGCTTTCGGCGGTGCGATAGGCATCAAGTTCCGCACCCGAAAGCTGTGCGGCGGTGACGGTGGCAAGGCTCCCCAGGATCAGGATCGAACCCACGTAGGGGAAAATGGTCGTACCCAGCGAATTGAACGCCTGCGCGAAGGTCAGCCGGCTATGGGCCGTCTGCGGCGGTCCGAGCAGGCTGATCAGCGGATTGGCGACGATCTGCACCAGCACCACCCCGGTCGCGAGGATGAAATAGGCGAAGAGGAACACGCCGAAGACCGCCGACTGGCTCGCCGGGATGAACAGCAGGCACCCGACCATCATGGTCAGCAGCCCAGCAACCGCGCCGCGCATGTAACCGATCTTCTTGACGAAGCGGGCACCGGGAATGCCGATAACCGCATAGGCGATGAAGAAGCAGAACTGCACCAGGCTCGCCTCGAAGAAGCTGAGCGTGAACAGTTCCTTGAGCTTGGGAATGATCACGTCGTTGAGGCTGGTGATGCCCCCGAAGATGAAGAACAGCGCGAACACGAAATAGTTGAGGCCCGGCGCATCGATCGGCGAACCGTGCTCCTCGACCGGATGCGGATCGGTGCTGCTGCTGGCCGAAGGTGCTATTGCCATCGCGTGAATTCTCCTCCCATGCGTTCAGTGCCGCCGAACGCCTGTGTGACGCCCATTGTGAACGTTCGCAACAGCCAAGTTCGCGGCTGTCCTCTCCGCGGTAGCTCGCCTTGCGCCCGTTCTGCCCTCTGCTAAAGCGCCGCCAACAACAATTCCAGCCCACGGGACAACAATGCAGAAGATCAAGGTAGCTAACCCGGTCGTCGAGCTCGACGGCGACGAGATGACCCGCATCATCTGGCAGTGGATCCGCGAACGGCTGATCCTGCCCTACCTCGATATCGACCTCAAATATTACGATCTCTCGGTCGAAAAGCGCGACGAGACGGAGGACCGGATCACCGTCGATGCCGCCAATGCGATCAAGCAGTACGGCGTTGGCGTGAAATGCGCGACCATCACCCCGGACGAGGCGCGGGTGGAGGAATTCAGCCTCAAGAAGATGTGGAAGAGCCCCAACGGCACGATCCGCAACATCCTGGGCGGCGTGGTCTTCCGCGAGCCGATCGTGATCGACAACGTGCCGCGTCTCGTCCCCGGGTGGACCGATCCCATTGTTGTCGGTCGCCACGCCTTCGGCGACCAATACCGCGCCACCGACACCAAAATCCCCGGGCCCGGCAAGCTGCGCCTGGTGTTCGAAGGCGAGGACGGCCAGAACCTCGATCTCGAGGTTTTCGACTTCCCGAGCGCCGGCGTCGCCATGGCGATGTATAACCTCGACGACAGCATCCGCGACTTCGCGCGCGCCAGCTTTAATTACGGCCTCAACCTCGGCTGGCCGGTGTACCTTTCCACCAAGAACACGATCCTGAAGGCCTATGACGGGCGCTTCAAGGACCTGTTCCAAGAGGTGTTCGACACCGAAGGCTTCAAGGAAAAGTTCGCCGAGCAGGGCATCGTCTACGAACACCGCCTGATCGACGACATGGTGGCGAGCGCACTCAAGTGGAGTGGCAAGTTCGTCTGGGCCTGCAAGAACTACGACGGCGACGTCCAGTCCGACACCGTGGCGCAGGGCTTCGGCAGCCTTGGCCTGATGACCAGCGTGCTGATGACCCCGGACGGCAAGACCGTGGAGGCAGAAGCCGCGCACGGCACTGTCACGCGTCACTATCGCCAGCACCAACAGGGCAAGGCGACCAGCACCAACCCCATCGCCAGCATCTTCGCCTGGACCCGCGGTCTCATGTACCGCGGCAAGTTCGACGACAGCCCGCAGGTGGTGAAGTTCGCCGAGACGCTGGAGAAGGTCTGCATCAAGACCGTCGAAGGCGGCAAGATGACCAAGGACCTCGCGTTGCTCATCGGCCCGGAACAGGCTTGGATGACGACGGAGCAGTTCTTCGAGGCGATTGTCCAGAACCTCGAGAAGGAAATGGCGAGCTGGGCCTGAGGACCCGGCCGGATCGCTGATGGCGAGCACCACCAAGGCGCGGCTGGAGATCCGCCAGGCAAAAGCGAAGGACGTTCGTGCCATCGCCGATCTTGTGCGCCGCGCCTATGACGACCTGCCCGCCTACACGCAGGGCGAAATCCGCGGGCAGATCAACAACTATCCCGAAGGATGCTTCATCGCCCGGCTCGACGGGGTGATCGTCGGCTATTGCGCCACGATGCGCCTCGACGAGCGGATCGCGCTGGCCGATCTCACCTGGGACGAGGTTTCGGGGAACGGTTTCGGCAGCCGCCACGATCCGACCGGGGACTGGCTTTACGGCTACGAGATGTGCGTCGACCCCGAGGTCAGGGGTACGCGCATAGGGCGGCGGCTTTACGAGGAGCGGCGCGCGCTGGCGGAGCGCCTCGACCTTACCGGCATCGTGTTCGGGGGCCGGATGCCCGGCTATTCCCGCGCCAAGCAGCGCAAGCGCAACCGCGCCGAGACGCCCGAGGACTACCTCCAGCTCGTGATCGACAACAAGGTGCACGATCCGGTGCTCCGCTTCCAGCTCGCCAACGGGTTCGAGCCGCAGGGCGTGCTCAAGGG
>JAJYQP010000093.1 GCA_021794525.1 Pseudomonadota bacterium
CGACAGCGACAGGCGCAGGACGCTAATGAACTACGATCACATCTTCGACCAGGCCATCGACCGTCTGCACGAGGAAGGGCGGTATCGCGTCTTCATCGATATCCTGCGCAACAAGGGCGCCTTTCCAAACGCGCGCTGTTTTGCCGGTCACAATGGACCCAAGCCGGTCACCGTGTGGTGCTCGAACGACTACCTGGCGATGGGACAGCACCCCAAGGTCATCGCCGCGATGGAAGAGGCGCTCCACGATGTCGGTGCCGGATCGGGCGGCACCCGCAACATTGGCGGCAACACCCATTACCATGTCGAGCTCGAGGCCGAGCTTGCCGATCTTCACGGGAAGGACGCGGCGCTGCTGTTCACGAGCGGCTATGTCTCCAACGACGCGACGCTGTCCACGCTCGCCAAGCTGCTGCCCGGCTGCGTGATCTTTTCCGACGAGCTGAACCATGCCAGCATGATCGCCGGCATCCGCAATTCGGGCTGCGAGAAGCGGGTCTTCCGCCACAACGATCTCGCCCATCTCGAGGAACTGCTGGCGACCGAGGATCCGGCCTGCGCCAAGCTGATCGCCTTCGAGAGCGTCTATTCGATGGACGGCGACGTCGCTCCGGTCCACGCGATCTGCGACCTGGCGCAAAAGTACAACGCTCTCACCTATATCGACGAGGTGCACGCGGTCGGCATGTATGGCGCGCGTGGCGGAGGCATCTCGGAACGCGACGATGCGGCGCGGCGGATCGATATCATCGAAGGCACGCTGGGCAAGGCGTTCGGCGTGATGGGCGGCTATATCGCCGCGGACCGGCGTATCGTGGACTGTATCCGCTCCTATGCGCCCGGCTTTATCTTCACGACCTCGCTCAGCCCGGTACTGGCGGCGGGCGTGCTGGCGGCGGTGCGCCATCTGAAGGAATCGAGCGAGGAGCGCGATGCCCAGCAGGCCGCGGCGGCCCGGCTCAAGGCCATGCTGGCCGAGCGCGGCCTCCCCGTCATGGCGACTGAAACCCACATCGTCCCCCTCATGGTCGGTGACCCCGTGCGGGCCAAGCGGATCAGCGACATCCTGCTTGCGGAATACGGCATGTACGTCCAGCCGATCAATTTCCCGACCGTTCCCCGAGGTACCGAGCGGCTGCGCTTTACCCCGGGGCCGGCGCACAGCGAGGCGATGCTGGCGGAGCTCGCTGACGCGCTCGCAGAAATCTGGAGCAGGGCCGATCTTGACCAACGCCGCGCCGCCTAGCCGCGATTATGTTTCTTAATGGGACAGGTTTGATTTTCTAGGCGGTTAGACGAAGGTGCTCGTAAAGAACGGCTTCCAAATTCCCTTAATCCTGATATACGACTCGCAAGCGACCCCGGGCAGGTTGGGCCATCCGGGGGGAGTCGGTCGCCCTTGGCCTTTAACTCGTATGATTTACAGGAAGGGTTCTTCTTATGTTTAGGGAAATTGGCTTTCTCGCCGCAACAGCCGTTGCGCTGACTGCCGTACCGGCATCGGCTGCGGTTGTCTTCACCACCACGTGGGAAGCGGATCAGGTGCCTGGTGGTCCGACCCCCGGCAACTACATCATCTACAACAACCCACCGACCCCAACGGTCGCCGGTTGGACCGTGGACACCCAGCTCGAACTGCAGAACAATGTTGCTGGTGCACCCGCAGCAAACGGCGGTGAGGTGTTCGCCGAGCTGGATGCCGACGCCAACAGCTCGATCTACCGAATCATTGCTCCGGGCACGTACACTCTCAGCTATCTCTACTCGCCGCGTCCGGGCGTTGCCTTCGACAGCAACAACATCAATGTAACCCTCGACGGCGCGAACATCTCGATGATTTCGGGTCTCGGCGGCGGGGCTACTGCCTGGTCGACGATCAACAGCCCGGTCTTCACCGTCACCGGCGCTGGTGTGCTCCGCATCTCTGCTGGCGGCGTCAGCGACTCGCTCGGTGGCTACATCGACAACATCACGCTGACTGCTGTTCCCGAACCGGCGACCTGGGCGCTGTTCATTCTCGGCTTTGGCGCGATCGGTGCCACGATGCGCCGTCGCACCGCGCAGATCAGTTCGGTCAAGGGGGCGCTTCGCTTCTCGTGATCGCAACCTCTGGTATTGAATGGAAAGGGGGCTTTCGGGCCCCCTTTTCTTTATGGGATTCATAAACGGGGAAGTGGGCCCTGCCGGCGGGCAGGCCGATCTCACAGATATTGTAGCCGTCGCGGTGAGCGGGTCGATCAGAGGCCGGGACATCGCCCACTTGGTCTCGCACACCGAACGGCTTCCTCGCCTAAACCGCTCGTTTCCACCCGTTGGTCCCGAAATGGGATGGTTTCGCCGCACGGCAAAAAATTTCGGGAACCTACTGCTTTGCGAGACCTTCGTATGGTTGAGCAGCGGTTAAGAGGTGCCCACGGGTTTCCACGTGCCTTTTCCGCGGCTCGACCCGAGCATTCCCGGGTGGAGGGCAAGTCGGGTTCACACCCTCGGTCGCTTCCGAGGATATGGCAATAACATCAGGACTTTAACGTCCTGACGGAAGGGTTGAAACAAATGCGCAAATTGCTGCTCGCGGGGGCTATCGCCGCCGCCTCCATCGGCACGGCCGCCAGCGCGGCGGTCGTTGTTACCTATCCAAACGGACAGACGGTGACCCTGACCACCAATGACGGGGTCACCTATTCGGGCCAGTTCCGTGCCGCTGTCGACGGGTTTGTCCCGAGCGGCGATCCGAGCTTCTCCGCGACCTTCAATTTCAACGTTCCCGCCTCGGGAAGAGTTTCGATCGCGGCGATCAGCATCGCCACAAGCGCTGCCTCGAACATCGATTTCACCTCGAGCTTCCTCGACGGCACCACCCCGTTCACCATCTCGAACGGTGCTGTTGACACCGCCGTTGTCTCATCGATCCTCCTGTCGCCCGGCGCTCACAGCTTCACCCTCTCGGGTCTCCTGAACACGCCTTCGGGCATTGGTAACGCGGGCTTTGGTGGCGACATCAGCTTCACCCTAGGCCAGGGCGTTCCCGAGCCGACGTCCTGGGCGCTTTTCATCCTCGGCTTCGGCATGATCGGCGGCACGATGCGTCGCCATACCGCACGCGCACGCTCGGTCCGGGCCCAGCTCACGCTGGCCTAACCGCTATACCTCTCGAGGCTGGAACAAGAATAGGGCGGCCTTTGCGGGCCGCCCTTTTTGTTGGAAAAGAAGCCGCGACCAGCGGCCCGGCTGACGTAAGCTTCAGCGCAGGCTGACGACGTTGTCGCGGCGCTCCCGCAGCAGGGTGCCATCATACAGGCTGGCCATCGGCGCATCCTCCACGATCACGCGCGGGCTGGCACCGAAGCCATTGAATTCGGTCTTCATCGCCGCGCCATAGGCGCCGATCATGCCGATCTCGATATAGTCCCCCGCCTGGATATCCTCCGGCAGTTCGAACGGGCCTTCCATGAAGTCGGCATCGTCGCAGGTCGGGCCATAGAAGGCGAAGCCCTCCACCGGCTTGATGAGATCGTCCTCCAGCGCGCGCACGGGGAACTTCCACCCGACATGGGCGGCATCGAACAGCGCACCATAGGCGCCGTCGTTGATATAGAGTTCCTCGCCCCGGCGCTTTTCGACACGCACGATCAGCGAGGAATATTCCGCGCTCAGCGCCCGGCCCGGCTCGCACCACAGCTCGGCATTGTAGGCGATCGGCAGCGCTTCGAACTGTCGATGGATGATCGCGAAATAGTCCTCAAGCGGCGGCGGTTCCATGCCGGGATAGACGCTGGGGAATCCGCCGCCCACGTCGATCATGTCGATAACGACCGAAGCGGCGGCGATGGCCGCGCGGGTGCGCTCCAGCGCCTGGACATAGGCAAACGGCGTCATCGCCTGGCTGCCGACATGGAAGCAAACGCCGAGCCAGTCCGCGAACTGGCGGCAATGCTGGAGCAGGTCGGGCGCCTCGGTCAGGTCGCAGCCGAACTTGCTGGCGAGCGAAAGCTCCGAATATTCCGACGAGACGCGCAGCCGCACACAAAGGCGCAGGTCGCCCGCCGGCTCGCCGTCCGCGCCACGGGTGGCCTCGACGATCTTCTCCAGCTCCTCGACCGAATCGAGGCTGAAGGTACGCACCCCGTGCTGGAAATAGGCCTCGCGGATGGCACCGCGCGCCTTCACCGGGTGCATGAAGCACAGCACCGCATCCGGCAGCAGGCCGTGCACCAGCCGCACCTCGGCAATCGAGGCCACGTCATAGTGCGTGATGCCGTTCGCCCACAGGATCTGGATCAGGTCGGGCGAGGGATTTGCCTTCACCGCATAGAGCGAGCGCCCCGGAAACTTCTCCACGAAGAAGCGGGCGGCGCGCGCAGCGGCGTGCGGGCGGTTGAGGATGACGGGCTCGTCAGGCGCGAGAGCGCGAACTACAGACCGTGCGTCGGGATACTGCTGCAACTCAAGGGACCCCCTAAACAGCCCTCGCGGGCCATGAAACGACAAGCTGCCTTGCGGTTAGGAAGTCCCCTTGGGGCAGCGGGAGCGCGGCCTATATAGATTCGCGGATTAATCGCAAGTGAAACTTGGGCTAAAAAGCGCGGTTTTCCGCGGGGCGCGGAGGGTCCGGGCGATCAGCTCAGCCGGTCGCGAAAATCCTCGTACTCGAAGCTCTTCACCTGCTCGAGCGCATCGGTTTCGCTGTCCCACAGCCAGATCGAGGGCAGCGGCACGCCGTTGAAGGTGTTGGTCTTGACCATCGAGTAATGCGCCTGGTCGAGGAAGGCGAACCGCGCGCCCGGCTCGCAAGGGACGGGCAGGCGATAATCCCCGATCACGTCCCCCGCGAGACAGGACGGACCGCCGAGGCGGACCGCATCGCCCTGCCCTGCCTCCGCCTCGCCCAGCATGGCGGGGCGATAGGGCGCCTCGATCACGTCGGGCATATGACAAGTGGCGGAGACGTCGGTCACGGCCACCGGCAGCCCGTTCCAGCCGGTGTCGAGCACCGTTCCGACTAGGATACCCGCGTCGAGCGCCACGGCCTCCCCCGGTTCGAGGTAGATCTCGGCGCCCGTGTCTTCCTTCGCATCGCGCAGGAATTCGACCAGCTCCTCGCGCTGGTAGTCCGCGCGGGTAATATGGTGCCCGCCGCCCATGTTGATCCACTTGAGGTCGCCAAAATAGGGCTCGATGGCATCGAACACGCGGTCCCAGGTCTGCTGGAGCGGTTCGAGGTCCTGCTCGCACAGATTGTGGAAATGGATGCCGTCGACCTGCGCCATGATCTCGGGGCTGAGCTGGTCGATGGGAAAGCCGAGCCGGCTGCCGGAGCTGGAGGGATCGTAACGCGCCACCTCGCCCGTGGGCACCTGCGGGTTGATGCGAAGGCCGACGTCGAAGCTGTGGCCCGACCCGCGGGCGATCTCCAGCAGCGGGGCGTAGCGTTCGAGCTGTCCGGGCGAATTGAAGATGACGTGGTCGGACAGGCGGCAGACCTCGGCCAGCTCGTCGGGCTTGTAGGCGGCGCAATAGGTCGCGATCTCGCCGTCGTAATATTCCGAGGCGAGGCGCGCTTCCCACAGGCCGCTGGTGCACACCCCGTCGAGATATTCGCCGATGATCGGGGCGACGCTCCACATCGAAAACGCCTTGAGCGCCGCCAGCACCTTGATGTCGGCGGCGTCGCGAATGTCGGCCAGCACCTGCAGATTGGCGCGCAGCTTCGCCGCGTCGACCACGAAGGCGGGGCTGTCCACCCGTCCCAGATCGAAGCGCGCGAAGGCGCCGGGATCGCCGGCTCTCGTTTCCATGAGTCTATTTCCTCGGGGCCAGATCGAACTTCGCGACGCGATTGCCATAGACATCGGCGGCATAGGCCATGCCATCCGGCCCTACCGCGAGATCGTGGCCGAGGCTGGTCCCGTCCCCCGGTAACGCGATGTCGAGGCTGCGCTCGATAGTGCCGTCGGGCCGCCAGATACGGACGAGCGCGCCGCTACGATCGGCATTGTCACGGCCTTCGATTGAAACGACGCGGCCATCGGTCAGCGCCTTTACGCTGTAGGGATGACCGCGCAGCCCGTCCGGTTTCCAGTTTATGGGATTGCCGCCCGCGAGGTCGGTCACCTGGATGCGCCCGTGCTCGCGGTCGGCCACGTAGGCGTGCTCGCCTCGGATGGCGATGCCGTGGGGTATCTCCAGACCGGCGTTGCCCCCGCCCTGCTCGCCCCACTTGCGCAGGAACCGCCCCGCGCGGTCGAACACGGCGACCCGGTGGTTGAGATAGCCGTCCGAGACAAACACCTCGCCGCCCGAGAAAGCGATGTCGGTCGGGCGCCCAAAATGCCCGGAATCGTCGCCGGTTACTCCGCGCTGGCCCAGCACCAGCTCCTGCCTGCCTTCGGGGGAGAAGCGGAAGACCTGCTCGCGCCCGACATCGGTGATCCAGACTTTCCCCTCGGGGTCGATCGACAGGCCATGCGGCATGATGAACTGGTCGGCGCCCCATTGCGCGAGCAGGCGGCCGCTGGCCCCGTCGAAGACGAAGACGGTCGGTTCGGGTATCGGCTCTTTCGGGAACGGCTCGTTCCATTCCCGGCCCGCGCGGTGGAGAACGTAGACACGTCCCTGCGCGTCGACATCGACGGCGCTGACCTGCCCGAATTTCGCACTCGCCGGGATCGTCGGCCAACCCTCGACGACAGGCGCGCGCGGCGCCTCTTCGCGCGCGGGCGGCGCTATGCTGCAAGCGGCGAGGAACGCGAGGACAGAGAGGACGGCGGAGCGGCGCACTCTCAGAACGCGACCGGCCCCGAAAGCTCCTCGACCGTCCACGGCAGGCCGTCCGAATTGAGCATCGCCATGAACGGATCGGGGTCCATCTCCTCCATGTTGAACACGCCTTCGCCCGACCACTTGCCGGTCATCATCATCGCTGCCCCGATCATCGCGGGGACGCCGGTGGTGTAGCTCACCGCCTGGTTGCCGGTTTCCTCGAAGGCGGCCTCGTGCGAGCAGATGTTCTTGATGTAGAACGTCTTCTCGCCGCTGCCATCCAGCGCTTCGCCGGTCGCAATCACGCCGATGTTGGTGTTGCCCTTGGTCGTCTCGCCCAAGGTCTCGGGCCTGGGCAGCACGGCGGCGAGGAACTGGAGCGGGATGATGTCCTTGCCCTGGTACTTGATCGGCTCGATCGCGGTCATGCCCACGTTCTTGAGCACGGTCAGATGGGTGATGTAGGCATCGCCGAACGTCATCCAGAAGCGCGCGCGCTCCAGCTCGGGCACGAACCTGGCGAGGCTCTCCAGCTCCTCGTGGTACATGAGATACATGTTCTTGGGGCCGACGGCTTCGAAGTCGAAATTCACCTTCGTGCTCATCGCGGGTGTTTCGACCCACTCGCCGTGTTCCCAGTGGCGGGCGGGCGCGGTGACTTCGCGGATGTTGATCTCTGGGTTGAAGTTGGTGGCGAAATGCTGGCCGTGATCGCCGCCGTTGCAGTCCAGGATGTCGAGCTGGCGGATCGTCTTCAGCTTGTGCTTCTTGAGCCACATCGTGAAGACGCTCGTCACGCCCGGATCGAAGCCGGAGCCGAGCAGCGCCATCAGGCCTGCGCTCTTGAATCGGTCGTGATAGGCCCACTGCCACTTGTATTCGAACTTGGCCTCGTCCTTCGGTTCGTAATTCGCGGTGTCGAGATAGCTCACCCCCGCTTCCAGGCAGGCGTCCATGATCGGCAGATCCTGGTAGGGGAGCGCGAGATTGACGACGAGGCTGGGCTGCACCTTGCGGATGAGGCCCACCATCGCGGGCACCTCCTCCGCGTCTATCTCATAGGTCGCGACATCGCGGCCTGTGCGCTGCTTCACGCTCGCCGCGATCGCGTCGCATTTCGACTTGGTCCGGCTGGCGAGGTGGATGTCGGAGAATATCCCGGCGTTCATCGCCATCTTGTGAACGCAGACCGAGCTGACCCCGCCCGCACCGATTACCAGGACTGTCGACATGATTTCTCCGAAGATTTCGCAACCGCCTGTTGGCACTGAATGCGGAACGCCCTAGTCCGGCAGAATGTTTCGCGAAAGCCCCCGAGAGCCGACCCGCGACGGCGTGCTGCGCGCCGCGGAGAAGATCGCCGCGATCCTCCCGCCCACGCCGCTGCTGCCGGTGGAGATCGGCGGCGTGCGAATACACGTCAAGGCCGACGTGCTCCAGCCCATCGGAAGCTTCAAGATCAGGGGTGCCTGGCACCGGCTGACCGACCTGACGCCTGCGGAACGGGCCGCCGGGGTCGTCGCGGTGTCGAGCGGCAACCACGCGCAGGGGGTCGCCTGGGCCGCGCGCAAGCTCGGTATCGCGGCAACCATCGTGATGCCTGCCAACGCGCCGCAGGTGAAGCTGGACGCCACCCGCGCGCTGGGGGCCGAAGTCCTCCTATACGACCGTGCCGGGGGCGAGGATCGCGACCTGATCGCCAATGCCCTGTGCGACGAGCGCGGGCGCGTGCTGGTCCACGCTTATGCAGATCCGTGGGTGATCGAAGGCCAGGGCAGCATGGGTATCGAGATCGCTGCGCAGCTCGGCCGCGAGCCCACCCGGCTGATCGCCTGTTGCGGAGGCGGCGGGCTGACCGCCGGCCTCGCCCTCGCCTGCCCCGACGCGGCGATCCACCCGGTCGAGCCCGAGGGCTGGGACGACGTCGCGCGCAGCCTCGAGGCAGGCGAAATCCTCCGTGTCGGACCCGATGCGCCGCCCACGATCTGCGATGCGATCCAGACGCCGAGCACGGCGCCGGTCAATTTCGCCGTGCTCAAAGCGCGCTGCGAAGCCGGTGTAGCGGTAACGGATGAAGAAGTCCGCGCGGCCCAGCGCTTCGCCTTTGCAAAGCTGCGGCTGGTGGTAGAGCCGGGCGGCGCGGCGGCGCTGGCGGCGGCGCTCGCCGGAAAGGTGCCGCTCGATGAGGGAACGGTGGTCACCCTCACCGGAGGCAATTCCGACGCCGACGCCTATTCGGCGATGCTCGCTGCAGGAAATTAGCTGCGTTTGACAATGCACCCCGGCCGACGCACTCTCTGCCGAGGGACGCGACAAGAGGGGATGACATAGATGCAGGCGCAGATGCTCGCGCCCGCTGCCGTACTGGTGGCGTGGTCGCTGATAATGCTGTTCTGGCTGGCCGGGACGCGGCTCCCGGCCATGAGCAGGATGGGCGGCGGTCTCGCCAAGGCCAAGCCAGGGGGACGCGGGCAGGACCTCGAAGGCGTGCTCGACGACCGGGTGAACTGGAAATCCCATAACTACGCACACCTGATGGAACAGCCGACACTGTTCTATGCCGTCAGCCTGATCATCGCGCTGCTGGGCGCCACTGCGGGGGACGTGCTCGCCGCATGGATCTATGTCGGCCTCAGGATCGTGCACTCCATCTGGCAGGCGACTGTTAACGTGGTCGCCGTCCGTTTCCTGCTGTTCCTCCTCTCGACCGGGGCGCTGATCTGGCTTGCGATCCGCGCGCTGATGCTCACCCTCTTCGCGCCGGGAGTCGCGGCATGATCGGCGCGGCGATACTCCAGCCGGTCGTCGCGCTGCTCGCCTGGACGATGGTGATGTGGCTGTGGATGTATGCGACGCGCCTTCCCGCCATGGGCCGCGCGGGGATCGACGGGACCAAGATGGTCGGTTCGACCGGCGCCAGCCTGCGCGCGAAGCTGCCCGACGCCGTGAGCTGGAAGGCGGACAATTACAACCACCTGCACGAGGCGCCGACGCTTTTCTACGCGGTGGCGCTGGTGCTGGCGATCATCGGCCAGGGCGACGGGCTGAACGCCACCATCGCCTGGGTCTATGTGGGCCTCCGCATAGCGCACTCGATCGTACAGGCGACGGTCAACCGGGTGGTGGTGCGTTTCGCGCTGTTCGCGCTCTCGACATTCGCTCTTATGGCGCTCATCCTGCACGCCGCAATCCCGGTTTTCGGCTGGCACTGACCCCGTCCAGCCCGTCGCCTTACACGCAAATGGTCTTGATTTTTTTATCCATATAGGTTATCTTCCCTCGGTGACTTACACCGTGGTCTTTATCTGCGTGGTTTCGCTGTTAGCTGTCTTGCTCTATCTGGTGACAGGGCCGGACCGCTTTGACGCACTTGGCGCAAACTCTAACGCGACCGCGCTGGCAAAGACGCCGTTTTGGTGTCGACTTAGTGTCGACTTCGACGGTTTTGCGCCATTTTTGTGGCTGTGGCTGTCCCTGCGGGACGCCTTACTCCGCCGCCTCGGCATGGCCGTGAAGGTCGACCGACAGGCCCGACAGGAACCGCTCGGCATCGAGCGCCGCCATGCAGCCCGTGCCTGCCGCCGTCACCGCCTGGCGATAGGTGTGGTCCATCACGTCGCCCGCCGCGAAAACGCCCGGGATCGCGGTCTTGGGCGTGCCCGGCTCGACGACGATATAGCCGCTCGCGTCCAGCTCCAGCTTGCCCTTGAACAGCTCGGTCGCGGGCGCGTGGCCGATCGCGACGAAGGCGCCGTCGGTGGCGAAGTCCTCGCGCGCGCCGGTTGCGCGGTCTGCGAGCACCAGATGGGTAAGCCCCGCCCCGGCCGGATCGCCCTCGAAGCTCTCGACCACGCGGTTCCACAGCACGCTGATCTTGGGGTGCGCGAACAGCCGGTCCTGCAGGATTCGCTCGGCGCGCAGCGAATCGCGGCGATGGATCAGCGTCACGTGGCTTGCATGGTTGGTGAGGTAGAGCGCCTCCTCGACCGCCGTATTGCCGCCGCCAATCACCGCCACGCGCTTCCCACGGAAGAAGAAACCGTCGCAGGTCGCACAGGCGGAAACGCCCTTGCCGCCCAGCTCCATCTCGCCCGGAACGCCCAGCCATTTTGCCTGCGCTCCTGTGGCGATCACGACGACGTCGCCGATGTATTCGTCCCCGCTGTCGCCGACCGCGCGGAAGGGCGAACCATTGGCAAGGTCGATGTCGACGATGGTGTCCCAGACGACCTCGGTGCCGACATGCTCGGCCTGCGCCTTCATCTCCTCCATCAGCCAGGGCCCCTGGATCACGTCGCGGAAGCCGGGATAGTTCTCGACATCGGTGGTGATCGTCAGCTGGCCGCCGGGCTGGAGCCCCTGCACCATGATCGGCGCCATCATCGCGCGCGCGCCGTAGATCGCGGCGGAATAGCCCGCGGGGCCGGAGCCGATGATAAGCATCTTGGTGCGGTGGGTGGTCATGGAATGGTCCGTCGTGTGCAGGGCGTGCGCCAATATGGGCACGCTTTCGCCCATGTCACGCGAGGAAGCGGCTCCGCAAGGCTTGGCGCAAGGCTTCGTCCACACCTATGCGCGCCGAGAGCCAGTTGTCGAGCGAGCCATCGCTCGCTGCGACGGAGGTGTGGAAGGCGTCGAGATAGTCCGGGCTGACTTCGAGCAGCGCCCGCACCCCCGCCTCGTCGAGCTTGCGGCCCAGTCGTTCCTCGATCCCCGGGACCGACTGCGCCCTCAGCACCGGCAGCGTGGGCGCGGCGTTGGTGCGCAGGAACTCGGCGAGCTGGTCCTCGACCGACACGCCCAGAATATGCAGCAGCAGCGTCGCCGCAATCCCCGTCCGGTCCTTGCCGGCGAAGCAATGGACGAGGCTCGCCCCCTCTCGCTCGGCGAGAATGCGCAGGTAGCGCGCGAACATGACCTGCATCGCCGGGTTCTGCGGCATCCGCGTGTAGACCGCGGTCATCCGTTCGCGCGCAAATGCGGCCGTGGTCATATCGGGCGTGACATCCATATGCGGCGGGGCGGAGGTGGTTTCGCCCTCGTAGAACAGCACTTCGCCCGAAAAGCCCTCGACCCTTCGGCAGGGATTGCGGCTGCGCTCGCTGGCACCGCGCAGGTCGATCACCGTGTGGATGTCGAGTTTCGCGATCAGCGCGAGGTCGTTGTCGGTCGCTGCGACGTGCTGGCCCGAGCGGAACAGCAGCCCGCGCCGAACGCTCCGCCCGTCCGCGCCCTTCCAGCCGCCGTAATCGCGGAAATTGTGGATGCCCTCGGAGGGAAGGAACAGCGGCGCCGGTGGGCTTTCGGTCATTCCTCGATACTGAGCAGATATAGCTGCCGGACGCTATCCAGCGGTTGCACCTCGCCGCCGCGTTCGAGATGCCAGAAGCTCCACCCGTTGCAGCTCGGCGCGCCTTGCAGCTCCTTGCCGAGACCGTGGATGGAACCCGACTGCGTGCCGCTCACCAGCGAGCCGTCGGCGCGGACCTGCGCCACCCAGCGGCGCTTGCGGTCGAACAGCTCGGTGCCCGGCGGAACCAACCCCGCCTCCACCAGCGCGCCGAAGGCGACCTTGGGCGCGGCGCGGCCCGCCTTCATCGTCGAGAGCGCGCTTTCGTCGAGCGGCAGCTCGCGCGCGATGCGGGCCAGCGCCGCCTGGCGGTAGGGCGCCTCGCGCTCGCAGCCGATCCATTCGCGGCCCAGCCGCTTGGCGACCGCGCCGGTCGTGCCGGTGCCGAAGAACGGGTCGAGCACCACGTCGCCGCGCTCGGTGGTCGCGAGCAGGACGCGGTAGAGCAGCGCCTCGGGCTTCTGCGTCGGATGGACCTTGTGCCCGCCCTCCTTCAGCCGCTCCTGCCCACCGCAGATCGGGATGACCCAGTCGCTGCGCATCTGGAGCTCGTCGTTGAGCGTCTTCATGGCGCGGTAGTTGAAGTGATAACGCGCCTTTTCGCCCTGCGAGCACCACAGCAGCGTCTCGTGTGCATTGGTGAAGCGGGTGCCCTTGAAATTGGGCATCGGGTTGGACTTGCGCCACACGATGTCATTCAGGATCCAGAAGCCGAGGTTCTGCAGGATGGCGCCGACGCGGTAGATGTTGTGGTAGCTGCCGATTACCCACAGCGCGCCATCGGGCTTGAGCACCCGCTTCGCCTCGATCAACCAGGCGCGGGTGAAATCGTCGTAGGACTGGAAGCTGGCGAACCGGTCCCAGTGATCGGTAACGGCATCGACATGGCTGCCGTCGGGCCGAGCGAGATCGCCGCCGAGCTGGAGATTGTAGGGTGGATCGGCGAAGACGAGGTCCACGCTGGCATCGGGCAAGGCGCGCATCGCCGCGACGCAATCGCCGGGGAGGATTTGTCCGAGCGGAAGCTCCACCGCCTGCGCGATGGCGCGCGCGCGCGCCAGCGGCTTTTCCAGAACCCCCATGTCGTCCCCTGTCTATCCATCAATTTATCCACAGGGTGAGTCCTCGCGCGTCCGCCGTCAAGCCGGATGCGGTGGAGCGAGTCGCGCGGGTTTACGTGCGTTGCCGTGGAACAGAGTGAGTCCACCTCTACATCTTGCGATAGGCAGCCCGGCGGGGACTCAAGATGATGCGGTGTGGCGCGGAGGACTCAAACGCGGATTTTCGCGCGAGTCGCGCGATCAGCAGACCTCGGCGGTGTTGAGCGGCGGCGGGCCGGCGGGAACGCGCGCCGGGTGGCGCCAGAACGGGTCGCGCGTTAGCCGGTGGGTCTGGCCATAGACCTCGCCGAGGAGGCGGGCGAGCCGCGGGTCATAGGCCGCCAGGTCGCCGTGATTCAGGACGCGCCGCCCGTCGAATACCTGCAAACGGTTGGAATCGAACCAGAATTGCGAGCCTTCGGCCCAGTACTCGTCAACGGTCGTCATCGTATACTCGTCGCGCCACAAGCCGTCGCGCTTGGCCGCGGCATAGGCGCTTTCGATCTGGGCGAAGAGCGCAGCATCGGCACTGCGGATGGCGTCGAAGATCTGGTGCGCGAACTCGTGGACGAAGATCGTCTCCCCCCGATAGCGGTCGAGCGGGAGGCCGAGGACATTCTCCTCCGCCGCGACCATCACCTGCCCGCCGATACCGCGCACCCGCGCGTCCCAGTACTGCCGGTCGGTCTTGGTCCCGATCCGCTCCGCGTAGTGCTTCACCTCGCAGCGCGTGAGCCGCGGGTCGTCGGGCGCAGGCTTCGTCCAGTGGCGGAACTCGGGCAGGTCGAGCAGCGCCTCGTCCCTCGCCATGACGGTGATGCGGTACCGATTGGCCGCCAGCCATTGCGCCAGGTCAGGTCGGTTCGCGAGCATTCCGCCCGCCATCGCGCGGACGGCCCGGATCGCCCGCCTGTCGACCCGCGCCGAGGCGACGACCGGCAGCCCCCGAACCGCGGCAATCTGCCGGTAATAGGGATCGAGCCCCGCAGGCCGAGGCGCCGAAGCGGAGGCGGAGACGCCTGCCGCCAGCAACGCGACGAGCCCGGCGACCCGCCTCATCGCCCGATCAATAAACCCGCTTCTTGGGCTTGATGTATGCGATGTCGTCGGTGAGCGTGTATTCGTGCACCGGGCGGTAATCGATCCGCACCGCGCCGCCCGAACCGCCCCAGCCGGTGAACCAGGCGGCGGTATGCTTCATCCAGTTCGCATCGTCGCGCTCGGGGAAATCCTCGTGCGCGTGGGCGCCGCGGCTTTCCTTGCGGTTTTCCGCCGAGGACATGGTGACCACGGCCTGCGCCATCAGGTTGTCGAGCTCCAGCGTCTCGATAAGGTCGGAGTTCCAGATCAGCGAGCGGTCGGTGACCGACACGTCCTCGAGCCGCTTGTTCACCTCGGCGAGCTTGCTGACGCCTTCGGACAGAAGCGCGCTGTCGCGGAAGACGGCGGCGTGCTTCGTCATGGTCTTCTGCATCTCGGCGCGGATCGCCGCGGTGGGCGAGCCGCCCTTCGCATTGCGGAAATGGTCGAGACGGGTCAGCGGCAGTTCCGCGCTGTCGGCGGGCAGCTCGTCATGCGCGGTGCCCGGCTTGATGATGGCCTTGAGCCGGTGCCCGGTCGCGCGGCCGAAGACCACGAGATCGATAAGGCTGTTCGAGCCCAGGCGGTTGGCGCCGTGGACCGAGACGCAGGCCGCCTCACCCACCGCAAACAGGCCCGGCACCACTGTCTCCGGATTGCCGTCGGCGCCGATGGTCATCACCTCGCCGTGATAGTTACAGGGGATGCCGCCCATGTTGTAATGCACGGTCGGCGTCACCGGCAGCGGCTGGCGCGTCAGGTCGACGCCGGCGAAGATCTTTCCGCTCTCGGTAATGCCCGGCAGCCGCGCCGCCAGCACCTTGGGATCGATGTGGTCGAGGTGGAGGTAGATGTGGTCCTTTTCCGGCCCGACGCCCCGCCCTTCGCGGATTTCCAGCGCCATCGAGCGCGACACGACGTCGCGGCTCGCGAGGTCCTTCGCGCTGGGGGCGTAGCGTTCCATGAACCGCTCGCCCTCTGAATTCGTGAGATACCCGCCCTCACCCCGCGCGCCCTCGGTAATCAGGACACCCGCGCCGTAGATGCCGGTGGGGTGGAACTGCACGAACTCCATGTCCTGTAGCGGGAGGCCCGCGCGCAGCACCATGCCGCCGCCATCGCCGGTGCAGGTATGCGCGCTGGTGGCGGTGAAATAGCAGCGACCATAACCGCCCGTTGCCAGCACCACGGCATGGGCGCGGAAGCGGTGGATGGTGCCGTCGTCGAGGCACATGGCGACCACGCCGACGCAGCGGCCGTCCTTCATGATGAGGTCGAGCGCAAAATATTCGATGAAGAAGTCCGCGTCGTACTTCAGGCTCTGCTGGTAGAGCGCGTGGAGCATGGCGTGCCCCGTGCGGTCGGCGGCAGCGGCGGTGCGCTGGACCGGCGGCCCCTCGCCCATGTTCTGCATGTGCCCGCCGAAGGGGCGCTGGTAGATCGTGCCGTCGGCATTGCGGCTGAAGGGGACACCCGCGTGCTCCAGCTCGTAGACCGCGGCGGGCGCCTCGCGCACCATGTATTCGATCGCGTCCTGGTCGCCGAGCCAGTCCGAGCCCTTGACGGTATCGTACATATGCCACGACCAGTGGTCGGGCGAATTGTTGCCGAGCGAGGCCGCGATGCCGCCCTGCGCCGCCACGGTGTGACTGCGGGTCGGGAACACCTTGGTGATGCAGGCGGTGCGCAGGCCCGCCTCGGCCGCGCCCATCGTCGCGCGCAGGCCCGATCCGCCCGCGCCAACCACCACGACGTCATAGGTGTGGTCGATGATTGTGTAGGCTTCGATGCCCATCAGGCAGCTCCGGAAAAGGCGATGCGCGCGATGCTGACGAGGCCGAACATGGGCCCGCCGAACGCCGCGAGATTGAGGAGGAGGAGCACGGCGAAGCGGTTGCCGGGGGTGTGAACATAGTCCTCGATCAGGACCTGCAGCCCCAGCTTCGCGTGCCAGAACAGGCTGACGATCATCAGCGCCAGCGCCGTGGCGGTGAGCGGCTGCGCCACCCATTCCTTCATCGCGGCAAAGTCATACCCCGGCAGCAGCGCGAGGCTGACCACGAGGAACAGCATGAGGACGAGATTGCCCACCGCGGTAAACCGCTGGAGCAACCAGTGATGAGCCCCGTGATGGGCGCTGCCCAGCCCGCGGACGCGCCCGAGTTCGGTTCCGTTGCCCATCCTATTTCGCCAGCACTTGGGCCCAGAACAGGCCGGTGAGAACGACCCCGAGCAGCGGCGCGGCGATCGACCAGGTCTTGTTGACCGTCAGCTCGTACCCTGCGCCCATGTCGAGCACGAAGTGCCGAAGCCCGCTCATCAAGTGAGTGAAGAAGGCCCAGGTCAGCCCCACCAGCACCACGATGCCGAGCGGCGATGTCATGGCGTCGCGGAAGACATTGTAGCTGGTCTCCCCGCCTGCCAGCGCGCCCAGCCACCACAGCAGTACGCCGAGGCCGACGAGCGCCAACCCGTCGCCGGTGATGCGATGGAGGATCGAGACCGCCATGTGCGGCCCCCATTTCCAGATCTGAAGGTGCGGAGAAATCGGGCGTTCGGCCATGCTCGGGTCCGGTTGTGATACTGATTGCTCGCCTCCCTTAACGCCCGATGCGCACCGTGCAAGGCGGGCGACCTCGACAAGCGATGCAAATTTGCGAATAGGCGGCGCATGACCTGCATCCTCCTTACCGGCTCCAGCCGCGGCATCGGTGCCGCCGCCCGCGCCGCGCTGGCGGCGCGCGGGGCCGAGGTGATCGGCCAGGCGCGCACTGCCGTCGACACCCACACTGTCGCAGCCGATCTCGCCCTGCCGGGTGCCGCGGCGGAGTTGTGGTATGCGGCGCTCGAGCGCGCGGACGGCGCGATCGACGTCCTGGTCAACAATGCCGGGATCTTCGCGGCCAATCCGCTCGACGGCTCGGATGCCGACTGGCTGGCCGGTTGGAGGGAGACGCTGCGCATCAATCTCACCGCCGCCGCCGAACTCAGCCGCCTCGCCGTGCGGCACTGGCAGGCGCGCGGCGTCGCGGGCCGGATCGTCCATGTCGCCAGCCGCGCCGGGCACCGCGGCGATTCGCCCGATCACTGGCACTATGCTGCCAGCAAGGGCGGGATGCTGGCGATGCACAAGACCATCGCGCGCCAGTATGCGAAGGACGGCATCCTGAGCTTCGCGATTACGCCGGGCTTTACCGACACGGCAATGGCGGGCGATTATCTCGCCAGCCGCGGCGGGCCGGGGCTGCTTGCGGACATCCCGCTCGGTCGGGTGGCGACGCCTGAGGAAATCGCGACGCTGATCGCCTTCTGCGCGCTTGACGCGCCCCCCAGCCTCACCGGCGCGACCCTCGATGCGAATGGGGCAAGCTATGTCCGCTAGGCTCGACAAACGCCTTTCCTACAGGGATGCACATAACCTATATGGTTCGCCTTGAGCACGGGACGGGAGGAAAGAGAATGCGCAAACTGGTGAGCAGGATCCTCCCGCAAGGTGACACCCGAAACGCGCAAGGTAACACCGCCAGGCCGCAAGGTGGCGCATTTGCGCGCAAGGGGTCGGAAATAACCCTTGGACCGTGCAACAGGTGGTCCGGGTCTCGGTCGGCTTTCGCCCTCGCACTCGCGCCGCTGGCGCTCTCCGCTTGCGCCGGCGGGCCCGAGCCGGTCTCGCTCGTCGACAGCGCTCCCGCGCAGCGCGCCTGGGTGGCGCAGTGCGAGGATTGGGACGAGTGGGACAAGCCCGGCCCGCCCTTCCGCATCTACGGCGACACCTATTATGTCGGCACCTGCGGTATAACCGCGATCCTGGTGGCGGGCGCGGACGGACACACGCTGATCGACAGCGGGACCGACAAGGGAGCGGACGCGGTCCTCGCCAACATCCGCGCGCTCGGCTTCTTCCCGCAGGACGTGAAGACCCTGCTGACGAGCCACGAGCATTTCGACCATGTCGGCGGCATGGCGAAGCTGCAGGCAGCCACCGGGGCGCGGATCGTGACCACGGCGGCCGCCGCCGCCGTGCTGCGAAGCGGAAAGCCGGGGGCCGACGATCCGCAGGCGACATCGGATCACCCGCCGTTCGCGCCGGTGACCGGGCCGATGACGATCCTGACGCGGGCCACGATGCAACGCTTCGCCGGGCGCGAGTTCACGCCGATCTTCACGCCCGGCCACACGCCGGGCGCGTTGAGCTGGCGCTGGCGCGACTGCGAAGGCACCGACTGCCAGTCGATCGTCTATGCCGACAGCCTGAACCCGATCAGCGCCGACGGCTACCGCTTCTCCGACAACCCCCGGCTGATCGCTGCGATGCGCCGGGGACTTCGCGACCTCGCCCGCGTGGACTGCGAAATCGTGCTGGCTCCGCACCCCGCCGCCGCCCTGATGCGCGACCGGCTCTCCGGCACCAGCCCGCTGGTGAACCGGAGCGGTTGCCGCAACTACGCGACCACCGCCAGCGCCCGCCTCGACGCGCGCCTCGCCGCGGAGCGCAAGGGTGGCTGAAGCCTGGAAGCTCACCGCTTTCGGCAGCAAGAATGCCATCGAAGCCGCGCTGGTGGCACAGGAAGTGGCTGTGGACTGGGACGAGTCCATCGGGCTCGCCGGGTTCGAAGTGGCCGAGGACAAGCCCGAGGAGTGGCGCCTCGACGCCTACCTCCCGCGCAAGCCGACTGCTGCCGACCGCAAGGCCATAGACGGCCTCTTCGCGGGTAAGCCGCTGCGCTTCAACACGGAGCGGCTGCCCGAGGCCGACTGGGTGACGGAAAGCCAGAAGGGCATCGACCCGATCCGCGCGGGCCGCTTCCATGTCCGCACCCCCGAGCACCCGGCCGATCCGGGCGTGGTCGATCTCGTCATCCCGGCGAGCCAGGCCTTCGGCACCGGCCAGCACGCCACAACGGCCGGCTGCCTGATCATGCTGGAACGGATGCGGCGCGAGGGGCTGGCGGTGCGCAATCTGATCGATGTCGGCACCGGCACGGGCCTCCTCGCCTTCGCCGCCCGCACCTTGTGGCCGCAAGCCTTCATCACCGCCTCCGACATCGACTCCGTATGCGAAACGGTGGTGGCCGACAACGCGGCGCTCAACGGCATTCCGCTCGGCGCAGACCGCGGCGCGGTGCTGATGACGACCGCGGAGGGACTCGACAGCCCGCTCCTCCGGGCGCGCGGTCCCTATGACCTGCTGATCGCCAACATCCTCGCCCGGCCGCTGATCGCGCTCGCACCGGACTTCGCCCGCGCGGTGGTGCCGGGAGGGAGCGTGCTGCTGGCGGGACTGCTGACCACGCAGGAAGCCAAGGTGCGCCGCGCGTATCGGCTGCGCGGCTTCCGACTCGCGCGACGCATGGTGCACGGCGACTGGTCGATCCTGTGGCTGCGCAGGCGCTGAGAACCGCCTTGCGCGGTTTCGGCTGGGTCGGCGGCGCGCTGCTGGCCGCCGTCGCCGCCGTGGGCCTCGCGGCGTGGATCGGTTCCTCGCTGGCCCGCAACCCGGACTGGCGCGAGCCCTCTGAGGGGGTGGAGATAATGGTCGGTACCAACGGCGTGCACACCGAGATCGTGCTCCCGCTGGTAACGCCGGAGAAGGACTGGCGTGGCAATTTCCCCGCCGGCGATCTCGGCGCCCCCTCGCGGCCTTATACTCACGTGGCGGTTAGCTGGGGCGAGCGGGAGGTGTTCCTCAACACCCCGACCTGGGCCGACCTGCGCCCTGTCACTGCTTTCCGTGCGATGACAGGCGGGGACGCGCTGCTGCACGTTGCGCATTACGTCCGACCGGCGCCCGGCCTCGAAAACAGGCCGCTCACGCTCACCAGCGCCCAGTATCGCCGCCTCGTTGCGCGAATAGAGCGCGCCCTGCCGCCGCGCGGCGCGCGCGTGATCCATCGCGGCTATGCCGGCTGGGACGTGTTCTACGACAGCCCGGGCCGTTACGACTGGCGCAACACCTGCAACCAGTGGACCAGCGACACGCTGGCGGCGGCGGGCGTGCGCATCGGTCGCTGGACGCCGTTTGCGGGCGGGGTGATGAAATGGATACCGGAACCGGAGGCCTGAAAAACGAAAGGGCTCGGCCAGCTTCGATAGACCCCCTGTCTCGAAGCGGCCGAGCCACATGGTTCGCCCTCGCCTGCGCAAGCGATTGCGACGCGCCATGCGATCGAAGTTCGCAGCACCGCCGCAGCGCGACGCGCGTACACCCGATCTCCCCCAACGGCGACAGCGCAAGCCCCCGATGCCGCTCGTTCAGCCGAACCGACTCGATCCGGCAGCGCGATGGGAGCTTGCTACAGCATGTCGCGGGCCAAGAATTGTATCCAGCCGACATAGTCCCGCAACGGGACACAACGTCCTCAATCCGCTGCAGCCACGATGGCGGCCCATGCCGCCTCGCCGATCACCTCGATGCCGAGGGCCGCGGCCTGCTTGAGCTTGCTCCCGGCGCCAGGACCGGCGACGACGAGATCGGTCTTTGCGCTCACCGAGCCGGCGGCCTTCGCGCCCAGCCGCTCGGCCTGCGCCTTGGCCTCGTCGCGGCTCATCGTCTCGAGCTTGCCGGTGAACACCACCGTCTTGCCGCTCACCGCGCTTTCCCGCGTTTCGACGACGTACGGCGGCGGATCGACTTCGGCCAGGAGGTCGTCCCAAACTTCGCGGTTGTGCGGCTCGTGGAAGAAATCGCCCAGCGCCTCGACCACGGCGGGGCCGATGCCGTCGATGGCGGTGAGTTCCGCCAGCGCCTCCGCGTCGCCGCGATGGGCCTGCGCCGCAGCTTGCCTGAGCGCGGGCAGCGTTTCGAAC
Source organism: Pseudomonadota bacterium (assembly GCA_021794525.1). Lineage (GTDB taxonomy): Bacteria > Pseudomonadota > Alphaproteobacteria > Sphingomonadales > Sphingomonadaceae > Qipengyuania. The sequence goes on from JAJYQP010000093.1 coordinate 21,097, forward strand.
CGCTTCATCAGGTCGCGCGCCGTCACCGCGCCGACGTGGCGGATGCCGAGCCCGAAGAGCAGTCGCGCCGCATCGGGCGCGCGCTTCGCCTCGATCGCGGCGAGGAGGTTGTCGACCGACTTTTCCTGCCAGCCCTCGCGCCCAATCAGCTGTTCGCGTCGGTACTTAAGGCGGAAAATGTCGGCAGGCCCTTTCGCCAGCCACCCCAGCTCCATGAACTCGGCAATACTTTTCTCGCCCAGCCCCTCGATATCGAGCGCGGCGCGGCTGACGAAATGGCGCAGGCGTTCGAATTGCTGCGCGCGGCAGACGAGCCCGCCGGTGCAGCGCACGTCCACCTCGCCTTCCTCGGCCACCGCCTCGCTGCCGCAGACCGGGCAGTGATCGGGGAACAGGTAGGGATCGCGCGGCACGTCGCGGGTGAGATTCTCGACCACTTGTGGGATAACGTCTCCGGCGCGCTGGATCACGACCCGGTCGCCGGGGCGGACGCCCAGCCGCGCGATCTCGTCGCGGTTGTGGAGCGTGACATTGGTTACCGTCACCCCGCCCACCAGAACGGGAGCGAGCCGCCCGACCGGAGTCAGCTTGCCGGTCCGGCCGACCTGGATGTCGATGGCCTCGAGCATCGTTTCGGCCCGCTCGGCCGGGAACTTGTGCGCCAGCGCCCAGCGCGGCGCCTTGGCGACGAAGCCCAATCGCTGCTGCCAGTCGAGCCGGTCCACCTTGTATACCACCCCGTCGATGTCATAGGGGAGGTCGGGCCGCGCTGCGCCGATGGCGGCGTAATGCGCGAGCAGCGCCGAGATGCCCTCGACCCGGACGAGCAACGGCGACACGGGAAGGCCCCAGCCCGCAAACCTCTCCATCGCCGCTTTCTGCGTCGCCGCGGGTGCCTCGCTTGCCTCGCCCCAGCCGTGTGTCCAGAAGCGCAACGGGCGGGTGGCAGTAACGCTCGCATCCTTTTGTCGCAGCGATCCGGCGGCGGCGTTGCGCGGGTTCACAAAGATCTTCCCGCCCGCTTCCTGCTGCGCAGCATTGAGCGCGGTAAAGGCCTGTTTTTCCATGTAGACCTCGCCGCGAACCTCGATCACCTCGGGATGCTTGGAGCCGGCGAGTTGCGGTGGGATGTCGGCGATATGCCGCACATTGGCAGTCACATCTTCACCGACTTCGCCATCGCCCCGTGTGGCCGCGCGCACGAGGCGGCCTTGCTCGTATCGTAGCGAGCAGGAGAGGCCGTCGATCTTGTCCTCGGCGGTAAATGCGATCGGCTCGTCATCGCCCAGCACCAGGAAGCGGCGGATGCGCGCGTCCCACTCCTCCACCTCCATGGAGGAGAAGGCATTGTCGAGGCTCATTATCCGCACCGCGTGGCGGACTTTCGCAAGCGGCGAAGCTGCCACCTCATGCCCCACCGCCGCGCTCGGGCTGTCCGGGCGAACCAAATGCGGGAAGGCCGCCTCCAGCTCCGCATTGCGGCGCACCAGCGCATCGTATTCCGCGTCCGAAATCTCCGGCGCATCCTCCGCGTGATAGAGCCGGTTGTGCCGCGCGATGGCCCTGGCCAGCCGCATCAGCTCATTGGCGGCGTCGGCTTCGGTCGGGAGCGTCACGCCCCCTCCAACAGCCGGTCGGCCTGCGCGCGCGCTTCGGGCGTGACTTCGGCGCCCGAAAGCATCCGCGCAATTTCCTCCTGCCGTCCGGTCTCGTCGAGCAGCACCACCGAGGTGCGCGTCACGGTGCCCTCGGAGGACTTGGCGATCAGGTAATGCGTGCGACCGCGCGCGGCGACCTGCGGCGAGTGGGTGACAGCGAGGAGCTGGCCGCCGTCCGCCAGCCGTGCCAGCCGCTCGCCAATCGCGCTCGCCACCGCGCCGCCGACACCGCGGTCGATCTCGTCGAAGATCACCGTCGCCGCCCCGCCCTGCTCGGCCAGCGCAACCTTGAGCGCGAGGATGAAGCGGCTGAGCTCACCGCCACTGGCGATCTTGCCGAGCGGGGCGAAGTCGGCGCCGGGGTTGGTGGCGATGAGGAACTCGACAGCATCCATGCCATGCGGACCCCAGCGCTCCTCGGGCAGCTCGGTTACACTGGTGAGGAAGCGGGCGTCATCGAGCTTGAGCGGTGCCAGCTCGCTCGCAACCGCTGCGTCGAGACGCAGCGCCGCCGCCTTGCGCAGCGCGCGCAGCTTGTCCGCGGCGATGCGATAGCGCGCCGCGGTAGCCTTGGCCTCTGCCTCCAGCGCATCGACCTCCGCCTCGCCGCCCTCGATGGAGGCGAGCGCGGCGCGCATCTCGCGCATCCTGTCGGGTAGCTCGTCCACGTCGCAGCGGTGCTTGCGGGCGAGGGCGCGCAGGTCGAACAGGCGGGTTTCCGCCGCCTCCAGCGCCAGCGGATCGAACTCGAGCGCCTCGGCGGCGGATTGCAGCTTCTCCTCCGCCTCGCCGGCCTCGATGACCGCGCGATCCAGCGCCGCCAGTGCCTCGGTCAGCAGCGGATGCTCCCCCGCGATCCGGTCGAGCCGCCGCGCCGCCACGCGCAGCGCAGCGAGAGGCGAATCGGAGCCCTCCCACAGGTGACGCAGTTCGACGAGATCGCCCGCCAGCTTCTCGCCCTTCTGCATCGAGGCGCGGACTTCGGCGAGCCGTGTCTCCTCGCCCGCCTTGGGTTCAAGCGCGGTGAGCTCGGCGAGATGGGCGAGCAGCAGGTCCTGATCCGCCTTCGCTTCGGCAACGGACGCGCGGACGCTCCGCAGCGCCTCCTCGGCGCCGCGCCACGCCCCCCACGCCCGCGCAACACCGGCGGTGTCGACCCTGGCGAACCGGTCTAGAAGCTGGCGGTGGCCCCGCGCGTTGACCAGTCCGCGGTCGTCGTGCTGGCCGTGAATCTCGACCAGCGCCGACGAGAGATCGCGGAGCAGGCCCGCGCCGACGGGCTGGTCGTTCAGCCAGGCCTTGCTGCCGCCATCGGCCTTGAGCTGGCGGCGGATGACCAGCGGTTCACCCGCGTCGATCTCGACACCGGCGTCGGTCAGGCGCTCGGCAATCGCTGCCGAAAGCGCCGCAAAGTCGAAGGTGGCGGTGACGCTCGCGACCGTCTCGCCCGCGCGCACCAGCCCGCTGTCGGCGCGGTCGCCCAGCGCCAGCCCTAGCGCGTCGAGCAGGATCGATTTCCCCGCCCCGGTCTCACCCGTCAGCACGCCCAGTCCGCGCCTGAAATCGAGGTCGAGCGCCTCGATAAGCACGATATTGCGGATCGACAGGCGGGTCAGCACACGCCGTGCCTATCGCAAGCCGCGCCTCCAGTCACCACGCGGAGCCGACGCGAGCCTGCGTCATGCACAACCCCGGCGCCGTACCCGGTCCTAGCTGGCAGTCGCGTCCGGCGCGTACTTCTGCATCAGGCGATAGGCGCGTTCGTACCATTTATTGCCAGGATAGTTCGCGCCCAGAACGGCGGCGTATTTCTTCGCCTCGCCCTGCAGACCGAGCGAGAGATTGCTTTCCACCAGGCGATAGAGCGCCTCGGGGGTGTGGCTGGTGGTCTGGTAGTTCTCGACCACGTTTTGGAACTTGATTGTCGCCGCGATCCACTTGCCGCTGCGCTCGTAATATCGGCCGATCTCCATCTCCTTGCCCGCGAGATGGTCCTCGACGAGGTCGAGCTTAAGCTTGGCGTCGGAGGCATATTCGGTGCCGGGGAAGCGCTTGGCGATCTCTTCCAGCGCGGTCTTGGCCTGGAGCGTGATCTTCTGGTCGCGCTCCACGTCGCTGATCTGCTCGTAATAGCTGAGCCCGATCAGGTAGTAGGCGTAAGGCGCGTCCTTGTTGCCCGGGTGAATCTCCAGGAAGCGGCGCGCGGAATCGATCGCCTTGTTGTAATCGGCCGCGGCGTAATAGCTGAAGGCGCTCATCAGCTGGGCGCGGCGGGCCCAGGGCGAGTAGGGATGCTGGCGCTCCACCTCGTCGAACAGCGCGGCGGCGAGCTTGGGCTGGTTACGATCGAGCCGGTCCTTCGCGGCGGCGTAGAGCGTTTCGACGTCGCGGGCGACATAGGCGGTGTCGGCGCCCTTCTTCCCGGTCGTGGCGCAGGCCGCAAGCATCAGCGGGATGAGCGAGGCGGCGACGAGGCGGCGAAAGCGCGGAGCGTTGAGCGTCATGGAGCGCGCCTATAGCCAGCGCTGGCGTGAACGCCAAGTGAAGCCGGTGTCGAAAGCGGGGCCAAACGCGGTTGTCGATAGCCTGCATTGGACCCGCCCAATACGGCTTGACCTTGCCACCATCGCGGCAAGACGCAAGGATGGCGCATGGCCCGCGACGATACCGCCTCCGAAACGCCCGAGAGCCATGTGCGCGATCTCGGCACCAGGGCCCGCGCCGCCCTGCCCGCGCTTGCCGTGGCGTCGCGCGAGGCAAAGGACGCGGCCCTCGCGAGTGCCGCGAGAGCGCTGCGTGCCGGTCGGCAGGCGCTGCTCTCCGCCAACGCCGCCGACATCGCCGCAGCGCGCGCCGGGGGCATGGCGGAAAGCTTCATCGACCGGCTGACTCTCACCGAAGAACGGATCGAGGGCATCGCCGCCGGACTGGAGGCGGTCGCCGCCCTGCCCGATCCGGTCGGTCGCCTGCTCGACACCACCAGCCGCCCCAATGGTCTCGTCATCGAGCGCGTTGCGGTGCCGATCGGGGTCATCGGCATGATCTTCGAATCGCGTCCCAACGTCGCCGCCGATGCAGGCGCGCTGTGCCTCAAGAGCGGCAATGCGGTGATTTTGCGCGGCGGCAGCGACTCCGCGCGTTCGACCGCGCTTATCGTGGAAGCGATGCGGATGGGCCTCGCCGAGGCCGGCCTGCCAGAGGACGCGGTGCAGGCGGTCGGCACCTACGACCGCGCCGCCGTGGCGGAGCTGCTGCGCGGCGCAGGCGGAACCGTCGACCTCGTGATCCCGCGCGGCGGCAAGGGGCTCGTCGGCCTCGTCCAGCGCGAGGCGCGGGTGCCGACGCTGCTCCATCTCGAGGGCAACTGCCACAGCTACGTTCACGAAGGCGCCGACCTCGCCAAGGCGCTGGCGGTGATCGTCAACGCAAAGCTCCGCCGCACGGGCGTCTGCGGTGCGACCGAGAGCGTTCTGGTCGATCGCGCCATCGCACCCGCCTTCGTGCCGATGCTGGCCGAGGCCTTCGCCGGACGCTGCGAGCTGCGCGGCGATGCGGTCGCCCACGCGCTCGATCCGCGGATCGTGCCTGCCGGCAAGGAGGACTGGGACACCGAATACCTCGACGCCATTGCCTCGGTCGCGGTCGTCGGTGGGCTGGACGAGGCTGTCGCCTGGGTCAACGTGCATGGCTCGCACCACACCGATGCGATCCTGACCGAGGACCGGGCCGCCGCCGAGCGATTCCTCGCCGACGTGGACAGCGCCATCGTCATCCACAACGCCAGCACCCAGTTCGCCGACGGTGGCGAGTTCGGGATGGGCGCCGAGATCGGCATCGCCACCGGCCGCTTCCATGCCCGTGGGCCGGTCGGGCTCGAACAGTTGACGACCTATAAATACCGGGTGCGCGGCAGCGGCCAGACCCGCCCGTGACCGAACTCAATCCCCCGTCAGAATCCGGTCTACCAGTTCCTTCACGGTGGGGGTGAAGTTGTTCGAATAGAACGGGTCCTGCTTGAAGCGGTAGGCGGCGTGGCCGGCAAACATCAGGTTCTGTTCGACATCGCCCCCATGGGCGATCTCCTGCAAGGTCTTCTGGATGCAGAAGCTGCGCGGATCAGCGAGGCGACCGGTGGTGTAGTCGCCGTGGTCCTTCCAGCTACTGAACTGGCAATGGCTGAGACAGCCCATGCAATCCTTCTGGTCCTTGCGAATCTCGTCACGCTTCTCGGGCGTGACATAGACCACGGTATCGTCCGGCGTCTTCAACGGCTCGGTGTGGCCAGCGGCGAACCACGCCTTGGCCCGTTCGTAGTCCTTGGGCGCCACCCAGAAGTTCTTGCCGCGCACGCCCACGTCGAGCTGGCGGGTATGCTCGCCCGCCTGGACCCTGCTGTAGGGGATCTGCCGTTCCGACCGGTGAATCAGGTCCCACAGGAAGGAGTTCTTGACCGCGCTCGAATAGAAGCCGGTGGGCGAAAACTTGTGCAGCAACACGTCGCCCTCGTCCAATGTGCGCAGGTGATCCTTCCATTCCTGGGGGATCGGGCTTTCGTGGGTCAGCAGCGGACGGGTTCCGAACTGGAAGACGATCTTGCCGAGCTCTGGATTGTCGATCCAGTCGTTCCATTCGCGCAGGAACCAGACGCCGCCCGCCATCACGATGGCGGTGTCCTCGGACACGCCCTCGGCGCGCATCGTTTCGCGCAGCGCCTTGACGCGCGGATAGGGGTCTTCGGGCCGGGTCGGGTCCTCGGCATTGGAGAGGCCGTTGTGCCCGCCCGCAAGCCACGGGTCTTCATAGACCACCGCCGCCATCAGGTCGGCAACCTTGGAATAGCTGCGCTTCCACAACGCGCGGAAGGCGCGCGCGGAGCTGACGATGGGGAGATAGTGGACGTTGAAGCGCTGCGCGATCTCGGCGAGCTTGTAGGGCATCCCCGCGCCGCAGGTCACGCCGGTGACCATGCCGCGGGTGCGCTCCAGCACGCCTTCGAGCACCGCCTGCGCCCCGCCCATCTCCCACAGCACGTTGATGTTGATGGCGCCCTTCCCGCTCGCGACCTCATAGGCGCGGCGCACCTGCTCCACCGCGCCGTCGATGGCGTAGCGGATCAGCTGCTGGTGCCGTTCGGTGCGGGTCAGCTGGTCATAGACCTGCGGGATGATGCGCCCTTCGGCGTCGTAGCTGTCGGCATTGACCGCGCTGACCGTGCCGATGCCGCCGGCCGCCGCCCATGCGCCCGAGCTCATGCCGTTGGTGGCGGACACGCCCTTCCCGCCCTCGACCAGCGGCCATACCTCGCGGCCGCCGTAAAGGATGGGCTGGAGACCCTTGAACGTCATCGAATTCTCTCTCCCCTGCGGGCCGGTGTGCGTCAGGCGGGTGGCCCGCCGGGCTGTGGTGTGCTGCCCTTGCACGCCTTGATCTGCCCGGGTTCGGGTCTCTTAGACCCGCGCTCGAACTGTGCATAGTAGCCCTGGAGCTCGGGCGCGTCCTTGAAGGCGACGAGGCGATAGCCGGTCGCTTCCAGCTCGCACGAAAGAAGCAGAGGCGGGATGCCGTGCTTGTCGGTGGGCCGGTCGACATCGACTACCACCACCTGCCCGCCCGGCTTCAGCGCGGGCCACATGTTCCACAGGAACTCGTAGGGCTCCTGCACCTCGTGATACATATGGACGAGGAAGATGCGGTCGAAGCTGTTTTCCGGAAGCTTGGGGTCCGCGGGGCTGCCGAGCTTGATCGAGACATTGTCGAGCCGCTCGCGCACCACCCGTTCGCCCAGCCGGTCGAGCGCGCCGCGGTCGATGTCCTGCGCCAGCACACGGCCCGTCGCGCCCACCTTGTCGGCGAGGCGGACGGTGTAATAGCCCTCGCCCGCGCCAATGTCCGCGACCGCCATGCCCGGCGCGACTTCGGCAAGGCGCATGACGCTTTCCGCCTCGCCGCGCTGGTCGCGTGCATCCTCATTCGAAAACTCGGTCGCGCCGAGGCCGGACACCGGCCGGTCGGGCTGCGGGAACTGGCTATCGCGATCACCCGCTTGCTGGCAGCCCGCAATTGCGAGCGCGAGAGCGACGAGGGTGGCCGAGGTTCTGGCAGGCGACATTACCCGCCCCTTAGCCAGCAGCGCGCGCCATGGCAAAGGCTTGAGCGCCATCTTCAGCACCGCTCAATCCGCGTCCTCCACCTCGACCGTCTCGCCGGTCACGCGCTGGGCGAGCGATGCGGCGATGAACGGGTCGATCGCGCCGTCGAGAACATCGTCGGGCGCGGTCGAGGTCACGCCGGTCCGGAGATCCTTCACCATCTGGTACGGCTGGAGGACGTAGCTCCTGATCTGGTGGCCCCAGCCTATGTCGCTCTTGCTCGAATGTTCCGCGCTGGCAGCTTCCTCGCGGGCGCGCATCTCGGCTTCGTAGAGCCGCGCCTTGAGCATGTTCATCGCGATCTCGCGGTTCTTGTGCTGGCTGCGGTCCTGCTGGCTGGCGACGACGATGCCGGAAGGCTGGTGCGTGATCCGCACCGCGGAATCGGTGGTGTTGACGTGCTGCCCGCCCGCGCCGCTGGCGCGGTAGGTGTCGATCTTGAGGTCGGCGGGATTGATGTCGATCTCGAAGCTGTCGTCGATCACCGGATAGACCCAGACCGAGCTGAAGCTGGTGTGGCGCCGCGCGCTGCTGTCGTAGGGGCTGATGCGGACGAGGCGGTGGACGCCGCTCTCGGTCTTGGCATAGCCATAGGCGTTCTCGCCCTTGAGGAGCAGCGTGGCGCTCTTGATGCCCGCGGCCTCGCCCGCCTGGTATTCGACCGTCTCGACCTTGAAGCCCTTGCGCTCGGCCCAGCGGGCATACATCCTGAGCAGCATCTCGGCCCAGTCCTGGCTCTCGGTGCCGCCCGCGCCGGCGTGGATTTCGAGATAGGTGTCGTTGCCGTCGGCTTCGCCCGACAGCAGCGCCTGGACCTTGTCGGCATCGGCGCGCTCCGCCAGCGCGGCGAGGCTGGCGAGCCCCTCGCCCTCGCTCTCGGCATCGCCGTCGGCCTCGCCCATCTCGACGAACTCGATGGCGTCGGCCATCTCGCGCTCGATCTCGCGCACGGTTGCAATGGCGCCCTCGAGGCGCTTCTGTTCCTGCGTGATCGCCTGCGCCTGCTTGGGATCGTCCCACAGCTTGGGGTCCTGGACGCGCGCGTTCAGCTCGTCGAGACGGCGTAGCGCGCGCTCCCAGTCGAGCGACTGGCGAACCAGCGCCAGCGCGGCTTCGATACGGGCGATATGGGCCTGCCCTTCGGCACGCATGGGAATTCTCCGAGAAACGATGGACCGCGCGCCTAGCCCAGCCGGCACGCGGGGGGAAGCCAGTCTGTGGCGAGCGCGCTAGCGCTTGGCGGCGAGCTTCTTCACGGCATCGAGGCTGCGGGCAATGTGGCCGTCGGGGGCCATGTCGGTGAAGCTGTCCGCGATCCGCCCGTCGCGCCCGATCACATAGGTAGTGCGCGTGGTCCAGCCGGGCTTGGCCTCGAGATGCACGTCATACGCCTTGATGACGTCGGGACTGGCGGCGGCAACGGTGAACTGCCCGGCGCATTCCTTGGCCGAGAATTCCTTGAGCCTGTCGACATTCCCCGCGGTCATGCCGACGACGGTGGCCCCCGCCTTCCTGAACTCGGCGATCTTCTTGGCAAAGGCATTCGCCTCGATATTGCAGCCCGCAGTGAAGGCCGCGGGGAAGAAGTAGAGCACGACCGGGCCCTTCTTCAGCTCCTTCGCGAGGTCGATGGTCACCGGCTTCCCGGCGCGCGCACCCTGCGCGGTGAACATCTGCGCCTTCGCCCCGTCCGCCAGAGCGGCGGCAAGCGGCGAGGCAAGGAGCGCGACCGCAGTAACGGCGGCGTGAAAGGCGGCGAAGGTGCGGATGCGGATCATGCAAACAACATGGACCCGATGCGGCCCGACGCCAAGCCCCAATTCGCCTTAGTAAATCCCGCCCTGCTCTTCCACGAAGTCCGGGTTCTCCGAGGCGTCTGCCGTGCTCTCTCGCTGGGCCGGGCGGCGTGCGGCGCGGATCAGTTCGAGGATTTCGTTGCGGCGCGCGGCGATCTGGTCCTGCCGGGTCGCCCGCGGCGGCTCGGTATCGGGCTTGAACGCCTCCCAGATGATCGCGGCCTTGGGATCGTCGGTCGGCTGGCCTTCGAAGACCCGCTTGCCCGACACCCGATCGATCTTGACCATCAGCACGCCAGGCGGCGCGACGAATTCCTCCGGTGCCCAGCGCTTCCTCGTCTTGTTCACAAACTCCATCATGATCGGCGCGGCGGTGTTGCCGCCCTGCACCCAGCCGCCGAGGTCGCGCGGCTGGTCGTAGCCGACATACATTCCCGCGATCAGCTCGGGCGAGCCGCCGACGAACCAGGCATTGGTAGGGCCGCTGGTGGTGCCGGTCTTCCCGAACAGCGGCAGGCCCAGCGCGCGCAGCCGCACCGCCGTGCCGCGAGTCACCACGCCCTGGAGCATATGCACGACCTGGAAGGCAGTGCGCGGATCCATCACCTGCTGTCCCGACACGCCGAGCCGCGGCATGGGCTTGCCGTCCCACTCGGCCATGTTGCAGCCGTTGCACTGCCGCTTGTCGGCGCGCCAGATCACCTTGCCGTGGCGGTCCTGCACGAAGTCGATGACGGTCCCGTCGCCATGCTTGCGCCCCCAGTTGGCGAGCGCGGTGTAGGCCGCGACCATCCGCGCGACCGTGGTGTCCCCCGCGCCCAGCGCGAAGGAGAGGTAATTGTCGTATTTGCCGATCCCCACCCGTTCGAAGGTGCGGTTGACCGCGGGCATTCCGGCGTCGGCGGCGATATGGACCGTCATCAGGTTGCGGCTCTGTTCGAGGCCCCAGCGCATGGTGTGGGTGCCGCCACCGCCGCCGCCGAAGTTGCGGAAGCATTTCTCGCCCAGCCCGGCGCCCTGGTACACGCAATAAGCCTGGTCGGCGACCTGCGTCGCGGGCGTCATCCCGGCGTCCAGCCCGGTCGCATAGACGAAGGGCTTGATGGTCGAGCCCGGCTGGCGCAGCGCCTGCGTCGCGCGGTTGAAGCTGCCGAGCCGGCTGTCGAAGCCGCCCTGCATCGCCATGATCCGCCCGGTCTCGGGATCTTCGGCGAGGAAGGCGCCCGAAACCTCCGGCACGGTGCGGGTGGCATAGCCATTGCCCGAACGGGCCGCCGCGGTGACATCACCGACACGGGCCGCGTCCGGGACGTTCGACAGTAGGAAGATCTTCCCGTCCGAAAAGCCGATCGTCGCGTTACCGCCGCTCTTCGCGGTGATTACGCCGATGCGCCAGTCCCTGTAGCGGATGCCGAGGTTCGCACCCGCGAGCTGGCTCGTCAGGTTGCCCGCGTCCGGGTCGAGGAAGGCGATCTTTTTCCACGCCTTGCCAGCCGCATAGCGCAGCAGGCCAACGCGCAGCGCATCGCGCGCCGCGTCCTGCAATTCGGTGTCGAGCGAGGTCCGGACCCAAAGCCCGCCGGCATAGACGCTGTTCGGCCCATCCTCCGCCTTCTCGCCATATTTCGCGAGCAGCTGGCGGCGCACTTCCTCGAGGAAATAGCCGGCATCGGCATAGCGTTCGACCCGCTCGGTGGCGAGGCCGAGCGGCCTCGACTTCGCCTCCGCGGCGACGGCCGGGGTGATGAAATCGTTCTTGACCATCTGGTCGAGCACGAAGTTGCGGCGGGCGATAGCCATGCCTTCATACTTCGCGCGGCCATAGCGTTCGGGCGCCTTTGGCAGGATCGCGAGGAAGACCGCCTCGTTCAACGTGAGGTCTTTCACGTCCTTGTCGAAATAGGCCCGTGCCGCCGCCTGCACGCCGTAGCTGCGGCGCCCGAGCGGGATTTCGTTGAGGTAAAGCGTCAGGATCTCGGGCTTGGTCAGCACGCCCTCGATCTTGCGCGCGAGCAGCATCTCCTTGAGCTTGCGCGTCACCGAATATTCGTTGGTGAGGAGCAGGTTCTTGGCGACCTGCTGGGTGATCGTGGACCCGCCCACCGCGCGCTCGTCGGACCCGGCCTTGCGCGCATAGTCGACCACTGCACCCAGGGTGCCAAAGAAATCGACGCCGCCGTGGGTAAAGAAAGTCTTGTCCTCCGCCGACAGGAACGCTTCGATCAGCTGGGGCGGGAAGTCGTCGTACTGAAGCTGCACCCGCCGCTCGCGCGCGTAGGAATGGACGATCGATCCGTCCGCGCCGCGCACCATGGTCGGGAGCGGGGTTTCGTATTTCAGCAGCGATTCGGCGTCGGGCAGGCGGCTTACGAGCACGATGTAGAGGCCGAGCAAAAACACCAGGCCCGCCCCCGCGAGGCTCGCCAGCCAGCGGAACCAGCGCTTTTCGCGCCAGTTGCGCAAGAACCAGTCGCGCAGGGCTGCCCAGCCCCCGGAGAGCCGCGCACGGATGCCGTCAAATCGTGAAATCTCGACCATCGCGCCGTCGATTAGGGGGCTGGCGCGGGACTGGCAATGGGGCCGGCGGCACTCACGGCCCGCCCGGCCCCGCCACGCTCTCGCCTGCGAAATGGAACCGGATCGCCCGCGCCAGCACGCGGGCGAAGGCGGCCTTGCCGTCGTCGGAAGCGAGGTGCGCGGCTTCGGCCGGATTGGTGATGTAGCCGCTTTCGAAGAGCACTGACGGCACGTCGGGCGCACGCAGCACCTCCAGCGTCGCCGAGCGCTGCGGTTGCGGGTGGAAGGTCAGCACGCCCTGCCCCTCGCGCTCGATCAGTGCCGCGATCTGGCGCGAGCGTTCCTGCGTGCGCCGCTGCGACAGGTCGATGAGGATGGCGCTGACCGTGTCGCTCTGGCCGGACAGCGCCTGACCGTTAACCTGTGATGCGGCATTCTCGCGCGCCGCGAAGCGCTGCGCCGCCGCGCTCGATGCCTTGTCCGACAGGGTGTAGATCGTCGCGCCCGCAACCTCGCCCGCCGCCTCGCTGTCGCTGCCGGCCGAATCCGCGTGGATCGAGACGAAGGCCGAGGCCCCGAGCTGGCGCGCGGCCTCGGCCCGATCGCGCAGCGGCACGAAGCTGTCGTCGGCGCGGGTCATCGCCACGCGCACCCCGCCATCGGCGATCAGCCGGTCGCGCAGGGCCAGCGCCAGGCCAAGCACCAGATCCTTCTCGTCATAGCCGGGCGCGCGGGCGCCGTAATCGTACCCGCCGTGACCCGGGTCGATCATCACCAGCGGCCAATCGGGATTGTCGATCCCCGCAATCGGCGGCAGCGCCAGCGCGCGCGCATCGGGAAGCTTGACGCGCAGCACGCGCTCGCCCGGCAGCAATCGCGCCGCGCCCGGCACCGGCAAAGCAAACGCGCGCGCCGCGACCACCGCGCCGAGCAGCGCGATCGCGATGATGCTGGCGAAAGTCGCCATGCGCCCGAGGCGTTCCATGAACGGATGGTTACGGCGCAAGACCCATTGTGCGCAATATGGTTGCCGCAGGGAGTCCCCGGTGCTAGCGCTCCGCCACTGGCCGCGCTGTGCCATCGCGCGCACCCCGGCCGCACTCAAGGGCGCCTCTCGCAGGCGCCAACCGAAGACAGGTTGATGCAGCTTTCACGCCGTCCCCTCCCTTACGAACCGTCGCCGGCTTTCGCCGTCGTGCGGGCTGCGACGGGTCGGACAGCGCCTCGGGAGACACACTCCAGGCGCAGGCGCGGGGATGCAGACACGACATTCCGCAACCCGGCACTGACACGCCCGGTTCGGTCCATCCACTCCGTCCGCCCGCATAGCGGCGGCGGGTATCACGACAATTTGCGCGGACTCGCGGCCGGCTCACACCCGGCCGCGCGCGCATGGAGAACACACGATGACAACGCGCATGCTTATCGATGCGCGCCACCAGGAAGAAACCCGGGTGGCGGTGCTGAAGGGCAACCGGATTGAAGAGTTCGACTTCGAGTCGGCCGATAAGAAACAGATCAAGGGTAACATCTACCTCGCCAAGGTTACCCGCGTAGAACCGAGCCTCCAGGCGGCCTTCGTCGATTTCGGCGGCAACCGGCACGGCTTCCTCGCCTTCAGTGAGATCCATCCCGACTATTACCAGATCCCGCGCGAGGATCGCGAGGCGCTGCTCGCCGCCGAGGCCGAGGCGGCCGAGGAAGAGGCGCGCCTGCGCGACGAGGAGGAAGAGCGCGGCGAAATGCCCGGCGACGAATACGACGCCGAGGACGAAAGCGCCGAGCAATTCGTCGAGGAAATGACCGAGGACGGCATCGAGGAGGTCGACACCTCCGAGAAGGACGACGTGGCCACCATCGAGGAAGGCCAATCCGACGACGACGATGGCGATCACGCCGACGAGGGCGACGAAGCGACCACAGAAGACCAGCCGCGTCGCGGCCGGGGTCGCCGCCAGGGCAAGGGCGGCCGCGCCCGCACCAAGGAAGTCGACGAGGCGCGCGCCAAGCGCATGGCGCTGCGCCGCCGCTACAAGATACAGGACGTCATCCAGCGCCGCCAGGTGCTGCTGGTCCAGGTCGTCAAGGAAGAGCGCGGCAACAAGGGCGCGGCGCTGACCACATATCTCAGCCTAGCGGGCCGCTATTGCGTGCTGATGCCCAATTCGAGCCATGGCGGCGGCATCAGCCGCAAGATCAGCTCGGCAGGCGACCGCAAGCGGCTGAAGAGCATCGTCGACGAACTGACGCTGCCCAAATCGATGGGGCTGATCGTGCGCACTGCCGGGCTCCAGCGCACCAAGCCCGAGATCAAGCGCGACTTCGACTACCTCGCCCGGCTGTGGGACGAAATCCGCGAGAGCACGCTGAAATCCAGCGCGCCCGCGATGATCCATTCGGACAGCGACCTGATCAAGCGCGCCATCCGCGACATCTACAACAAGGAGATCGAGGAGGTCGTGGTCGAGGGTGCGGATGGCTACAAGTCCGCCCGCGACTTCATGAAGATGCTGATGCCCAGCCACGCGCGCCGGGTGAAGCCCTATTCCGACCCCGTGCCGCTGTTCCAGCGCTATGGCGCGGAAGACCAGCTCAAGGCGATGTACGATCCGGTCGTGCAGCTGAAATCGGGCGGCTATCTCGTCATCAACCCGACGGAAGCGCTGGTGTCGATCGACATCAACTCGGGCCGCTCCACCAAGGAGCACGGGATCGAGCAGACCGCGCTCGCCACCAATCTGGAAGCGGCGCGCGAGATCGCCCGCCAGCTGCGCCTGCGCGACATGGCGGGCCTCGTCGTCATCGACTTCATCGACATGGAGCACCACTCCAACACCCGCAAGGTCGAGAAGGCGATGAAGGACGCGCTCAAGAACGACCGCGCGCGCATCCAGGTCGGCCGCATCAGCTCGTTCGGGCTGATGGAAATGAGCCGCCAGCGCCTGCGCACCGGCGTGCTCGAGGCGACGACGCGCGAGTGCCCGCACTGCGACGGCACCGGCCTCGTGCGAACCGCCTCCTCCGCCGGGCTTTCGGCGCTGCGGCTCATCGAGGAAGAGGCCGCGCGCGGCCGCGGCACGATCATCACGCTTCAGGCCAGCACCGAGGCCGCGGTCTATCTCCTCAACGCCAAGCGCGCCGAGCTTACCGAGATCGAGGAACGCTACGGCGTGACCGTCGAGGTCATCCCGGGCGGCGAGAACGAAGGCGCTAAGATGGCGATCGACAGCGCGGGCCCGCGTCCGACCTCCGCGCCCAAATTCGAACCCATCGTCGATGACAGCGAAGACGAGGACATCGTCGAGGGCGACGACTACGCCGACGAGGACGAGGACGATCGCGGCGAGCAGCGTCGCGGCGGCGGCGAACGGGACGACCGCGATGGCGGCGAGCGCGGCAAGAAGCGCCGCCGCCGCCGGGGCGGTCGCAACCGTCGCAAGGATCGCGACGAGGAAGGCTCCGAGGCTCACGAAACCGGCGAGGACGGCGATGAGGGCAGCAATGAAGCCGCGCCCGCGGCTGACGTAGACGAGGAAAACCGCCCCAAGAAGCGCCGCCGTCGTGGTGGCCGGGGGCGCCGTGGTGGCCGTGATCGCGACAGCGAAGGCGTCGAAGAGGCGAACGGTCTCGAAGCCGTGAGCGAGCAGGTCGAAGCCGACATGGCCGTGGTTGCCGGCCCCGCCGATTCGCCGCAGGCCGCCGAGGCGATGGCCGAAGAAGCACCCAAGCCGAAGCGCACCCGCCGCAAGAAGGCCGACGAAAGCGCCGAGGCACCTGCCGAGGCCGCTCCGGCAGATGCCGCGCAGGAGCCGGTGGCTGAAAAGCCCAAGCGCACCCGCCGCAAGAAGGCTGATGTCGAGGCAGAAGCACCTGCCGCGCCGGAAGCCGAAGCGGAAGCCGAAGCCCCTGCCAAGCCCAGGCGCACACGCAAGAAGGCCGCACCTGCCTCCGATGAATCGGCGGCAACCGCAGAGGCACCTGCCGATGTGCAGGTCGATGCTCCGGCCAATGACGACGGCAAGCCCCGTCGCGGCTGGTGGCAGCGCACCTTCGGCGAATAAAGAAAGTCCGGTATCGAGGCGGGTCGGGAGCGCGTGACGCGCGTCCCGGCCCGTCATGGTTCCACGCGCGCTCCGCGCAAGTCGAACACCGCCCCGCTGTCCGCAGGTTCCAGCCGCTCAAGCACATCCAGCAGATGCGCTGCGGACTGCTCCGGCGTGAGCATTCCCTCGCCCGCCACTGCGCCGCGGAACGGCGCGCTCAAGGGAGTCGCCACGGTCGCGGGATGCAACCCCGCCACCACGCAATCCGGGTGGGTCCGGTCCATTTCGATCGCGAAGTTGCGGAGCAGCATCGCGAGCGCGGCCTTGCTCGCCCGATAGCCGTGCCAGCCGCCAAGCCGGTTATCACCGATGGAACCGACGCGCGCGCCGAGCGCCGCAAACACGCTATGCCCTTCGCGCCGCAGCAGCGGCAGAAAATGCTTCGCGATCGGGGCCGGGCCGACCGCATTGATGCGGAATGCCTCGACCAGCGCCTCCGCGTCGAGCTGGCGCAGGCTCTTCTCCGGCCCGCCATCATCGGGCAGCGTCAGCGCGCCGGTGGCGATGATCACCCCCCGCGGCGGATCGTCGCGCAAGGCGTCCGGTGCCGCGCAATGCTCGCCTCGTCGCCCAATTCGAAGGCGAAAGTCCTGTCGGCCCCCTCGACCGCCCAGCCCCGGCGCGATCCGGCAGCGACGCGCCAGCCGCGCGCGGCCAGCGCGGCAACCAGAGCCGACCCGATCCGCCGGTCGCCCCGAACACCACGGCCCGCCCGCCCGCTTGCATTTCCTCGTCCATCCCTTGCACAAATTGCGTTGAGGCCGGGCCGTCCCGGGCCGCCCGCCTCTTGCCTCACCCGCGCGGACCGCTAGAGACATCGCCAAACCGTCTTTTCGCGAGCGATCATGGCCACCTTCACGCTTCCCAGGAACTCCAAAATCTCCGCCAAGGGGCAGGTGCATCGCGCATCGACCGGGCGCGTCAAGCAGTTCCGCATCTATCGCTACGATCCCGACAGCGGCCAGAACCCGCGTTACGACACCTTCGAGATCGATCTCGACAATTGCGGGCCGATGGTTCTCGACGCGCTGTTCAAGATCAAGAACGAGATCGACCCGACGCTGACTTTCCGCCGCTCCTGCCGCGAGGGAATCTGCGGCTCGTGCTCGATGAACATGAATGGCAAGAACGGCCTCGCCTGCACCACCGCGATCGAGGATCTGAAGGGCGAAATCCGCATTACCCCGCTGCCGCACATGGAAGTCATCAAGGACCTGGTCCCCGACTTCACCCATTTCTATGCCCAGTATGCCAGCATCCGCCCGTGGCTTCAGACCGTCAGCCCCACGCCCAGCGGCAAGGAGCGTCTGCAGTCGCCCGAACAGCGAGAGAAGCTGGACGGGCTCTACGAATGCATCCTGTGCGCCTGCTGTTCGACCGCCTGCCCAAGTTACTGGTGGAACAGCGACAAGTTCCTCGGCCCCGCAATCCTGCTCCAGGCCTATCGCTGGCTAGCCGACAGCCGGGACGAGATGACGGGCGAGCGGCTCGATCAGCTCGAGGACCCCTATCGCCTCTACCGTTGCCACACGATCATGAACTGTGCGAACGCGTGCCCCAAGGGTTTGAGCCCGGCCAAGGCGATTGCCGAAACCAAGAAGATGATCGCCGAACGCGCGATCTGACCCGTCTTGCCGACCCCGTTCGTGTCGAGCGTAGTCGAGACACGGGGCCTGAGGTGTCTCGACTACGCTCGACACGAACGGACGGGATCTAATGGCACTTTCGGATCAAGTCTTCGAGCACGGCCCCGACCCGGACAATCCGGGCTGGCGACACTGGAACCTCAAGGACGAAACGCTGTTCAACGGCGCAGTGATGGGGCGCCTCATCACCCGCGTCGACGATGACGGGCGCGCGCGGCTGCGGATGTTTCCCGAGCGGCGCCACCAGAACCTTCAGGGCATAGTCCACGGCGCGGTGACGCTCAGCCTTATCGACATCAGCCTGTTCACCACCATGCACACGATCGGTTCTGGCAATGCCGGCCCCTCGGTGACGCTCGAGCTCTCGACCCAGTTTACCGGCGCGGGCCAGCCCGATTGCCCGCTCGACGCCGTGACCGAGATCGTGCGCGAAACCGGCGGGCTCGTCTTCGTGCGGGGCACGGTCGAGCAGGAGGGTGGCCATGTAGTCGCCAGCTTCTCCGGCATCGTGAAGAAGATGCGCCAGAAACCGGCGACGCAATGAGCGGGATGCTGGCCGGTTACGAGCGGCTGGTGGCATCGGGCGAGCTCAAACCCGATCCCGACCAGCGCCGCGCGGCCGAGAGGCTCGCCGCCCTCCAGAAAGAGCTTGAGGCCGAATGTTCCGGCGGGCTGTTCGCGCAATGGTTCGCCCGGCGCGAACAGCCGCGCGGGGTCTATCTTTGGGGCGGCGTGGGCCGCGGCAAGTCGATGCTGATGGACCTGTTCATCGGTTCGCTCGGCATCGTGCAGAAGCGCCGGGTGCATTTTCACGAGTTCATGCTCGAGGTGGACCGGAGGCTGCGCGAGGAGCGCGCAAAGGAAGCGGGCGACCCGATCGCGCCCGTCGCCAAACGCCTCGCCGCGGACATCCGCTGCCTCGCCTTCGACGAGATGGTGGTCACCAACACCGCGGATGCGGCGATCATGAACCGCCTTTTTACCGCGCTCATCCGCGACGAGGGCGTCACCGTTGTCACTACCAGCAACCGCCCTCCGCCGGACCTTTACAAGGACGGGCTCAATCGCTCGCTGTTCCTGCCGTTCATCGCGCTCGTCGAAGCGGAGCTGGACGTGATCGCTCTCAACGGGCCCGTCGATTACCGGCTCGACCGGCTGGGCGACCTCGACAGCTGGCACACCCCGATTGGCGGCGCGGCGACGGCGCAGGTGCGCGAGGCCTTCTTCCGCCTCACCGACTTCGCGCCCGAGGACGCGGCCAATGTCCCCTCCGCCGATCTCGACCTCGGTGGCGGCCGGACATTGCACGTCCCAAAGAGCCTCAAGGGCGTTGGCGTGTTCAGCTTCAAGCGGCTCTGCGGGGAGAATCGCGGCTCGGCGGACTATCTCGCCATCGCGCACGCCTATCACACGGTGATCGTGGTCGGCATTCCCGCGATGGGTCCCGACAACCGCAACGAGGCGATCCGCTTCACCAAGCTGGTCGACGCCCTTTACGAGAACAACGTCAAGCTGTTCGCCACCGCCGCCGCCGCGCCCGAGGCGCTCTATCGCCACGGTGACGGTGCCTTCGAGTTCGAGCGCACCGTCAGCCGGCTGAAGGAGATGCAGAGCGCCGATTACATGGCCCGCGGCCACGGCGTGGGCTAATCCTCGAGCAGTTCCTCGATGAAAAGCGCCACGAACATCGACCGGCTGGTAACCCCGGCCTTGGCATAGACCTGGCTCAGTTGCGCGCGCACGGTGCCTTCGGCCGAGCCCCTAAGCCGGGCGATTTCCGCGCTGGAGCACCCCTTGAGCGCGAACATCGCCACATCGGCTTCGGATGCGGAGAACTTCCAGTCGGCGAATCGCTCCGCCACGACGTCCGCGAGCGCCCCCCTGGCGAGGGCGATCACCCGGTCGCGGTCGCGGACTTCGCGGAACAGCTGGCGCACGAGGCGCGCACCCAGGATCACGCTGGCGAGCAGCGCAGCGGCCACGAGCACCTCGAACCAGCTGAGCTCCGCAAGAATCCCTCGCGGCGACAATTCGACGTCCGACACCGAATCGATCACGAAGAATACCCCGGCCACCGCCTGCAACACGACGATGGCGACCGCGCTGCGGAGGCGGCGGCGGGCCTTGGCCGGATCAGCAAGTGCTGGAGAGGGGCGCATTAAGCGGCTGCTTATGGGCGAAGCGAACCCGACGCCATAGAAACAATGTCGCGGGTTCTCCCCTCCTTCCCCGCCATGCGTTCGATAATCCTCCGGGGGCATTCGGAGTAACGAATATGCGTACCAACAAGACCCTCGCCGCTCTCGCTACGCTCGCCGTCGTCGGCATCGCTCAGCCTGCCTTCGCCGCCACTCCTGCCAAGCCGACCGCCACGATGTCGGGCAAGTCGGCAAAGGCGAAGACGGTGAAGCACACGACGCACAAGGCGGCGTATCGCAAGACCAGGTAACGGTGTCAGACCCCTGACATGGACACAGACAGCCGCACCGATCTCGCCATTAGTCCCCGCTGTCACGCCGGGATCGGGATCGTCACGATCCCGCCCACGACGCTCGGCGAGACAGGCGGCGACGAGGTGCCCATGTCGTGGCTGGGGGAAACCACTCCCGCAGCACGCGGCCGACCCGATGGCGGTTTGGTTGGGGCCGTCAAAGTCGGCTGCCTGCTGCGGGGGCTGGTCTCTCACCCACCCGGAGCGACCAGGCGATTTCCCCGCTAAGCCGCTTGGCACGAGGCGGCCTCGCTATGAGCCGCCCCTTCCCCGCTAAGCCGCTTGGCACGAGGCGGCCTCGCTATGAGCCGCCCCGTGGCGACTGCCGTGCTGGCAGCGGCTATCGTGCTCTTCTTCGCTGTCCTCCCCCGCGCGCGAACCTACATTCCGACGCGGCGGCTGGGCCGGCCTAGAATTCCAGCCGCGCGCTCACCCGGATGTCGCGCCCCGCAAGCGGGGCGTAGTCCTTGAGGAAGCTCGCGTGGCGGCGCGCCTCGACGTCGAAGATGTTGTTGGCGGAAACGATCAGCGACAGCGGCCGCTCCTCACCCCAGGGACGGAAAGCGAGCTCGGCATTGACCAGCGTGAAGGCCGGTGTCGCGGTTTCGTTGGGCGCGGTGCGGTCCTGTGCGGTGACGTGCTCGACCTCGGCCCGCAGGTCGAACTTCGCCGACTTCACGCCCAGCCCGCCCAGCACCCTCAGCGGCGGGATGCGCGGAGCCGGACCGTAACCGTCGATAGTGGCATGGACGTAATCCGCCAGCGCATCGGCACCGAGCGTCCAGTCGCCGAATTGCGCCAGCGTCGCCTCACCCTGCGCTTCGAATCCCCAGTAGTCCGCCGCCCCCTGGCGGATGCGGAACTCCGGCAGCCCCTCGATCTCGGCACCCGTGCGCTCGTCGAAGATGTAGCCGCCAAACCGGGTGTAGAAGCCCGACAGCTCGACCGACCAGCCGCCGCCACCACCGCGCAGCAGCGCCTCGACGCTGGTGGCGCGCTCGGTCCCCAGCGCCGGATCCCCGACCTCGAAGGTCTGGGTGGCATTGTGCGGGCCGTTCGCGAACAGCTCTTCCGCCGCGGGCGCACGCTCGGTGCGGGCAAGGTTGACGCCGAGACGCCAGTCGGCACCCAAGCGATAGGCAGCGCCAATCGAGCCGGACAACGAATCGAAGCTGCGCTGCCCGGCAAAGAACTGCGGCTGATCGGTCTGGGGAGTGGCGGTGATTCTGACGTGTTCGTAGCGCCCCCCAGCCTCCAGCTCGATTGCCCCGAGCTTCACCGTCTGGACGGTGAAAAGCCCAACTTGCGAAGTGGTGTTGCGGGGCAGGAACGCCTCGTCCCCGATCACGTCGAAGTCGCGGCGGACATATTGCGCGCCGCTAGCGCCGGTCCAGCCGCCCCGCTGGGCCTGCGCCAGCTCCAGCCGCGCCTCTATCCCCTGGTTGAGGAAGGTCGTGCCGACGGCACCGTCCTCGGCCAGCTCGGAATGCGTGTAGTCGGCGAACCCGACCCGAAAGGTCGCGCGCTCGATCACGGAGCCGCCCGGGCGCAGCTCGGCGCGGGCGTCGATGCGGTCCTGCACCAGCGAAATGCGCGGGGCTTCCTGCTCCTGCCCGGGCCGCGTCGCCAGCCGGACGGGCACTCCGTAAAGGCTGTCATAGCGGCTGTAGGCGACGCCCAGGCTGCCGCCTTCGTCGATATAGGCAAAGCCGGCCCCCGCGCTCCACGTCTCGCTCGCGGTATTCGGGAGAATGCCGCGGAGCGCCGCGTTGGCGGCGAAATCGATCGGATCGGCCGGGTCGGGCGGCAGATTGGCAGATGCCGCAGCCTCCGCCCTAAGTTCGGGTGACAGAGCGTACCCGCCGATGCGCAGGTCGTCGGTCTTGAGCCAGCTGCCGTCGACATGACCGACGAAACCGCTGCCGAGCGGCGCGTCCACGGAACCGGCCACGCTGCGCTCGTTCGCCGCCGAGCCGTAGCTCCCCAGCGCCGCGAGATGCACCGGCTCGTCGGGCACGGCATTGGGCACGCGCCCGTCGATGACGTTGACCACGCCGCCCACCGCCGCAGCACCGTAAAGCAGCGCCTGCGGCCCGCGCAGTACCTCGACCCGCTCGGCGAGCAGCGGATTGACGACCACCGCATGATCCACCGAGGTGTTCGATACATCGATCGAGCCGATGCCATTGGTCAGCAGCCGCACCCGCTCGCCCTGGAGGCCGCGCAGCACCGGGCGCGAGGCGTTGGGACCGAAGGACGTGGCCGAGGTGCCGGGCGTGTGCTGCAAGGTCTCGCCGATCGAGGGGCGGACCGCGGCGGTCAGTTCCCCGGCCTTCAGCACATCGACGCCGGAGAGGACGTCCTGCTCGCTGCGCCGCACGACCGAGGTTACGACAATCTCGTCGTCCTTTCCTGCGTGGTACTGGTCACCGGAGCGATCCGGGGCGGAGGCCTGGTCGCCGGAGCGATCCTGGGCGGAGGCGGGAAAAGCGGCAAGCAAAGCGCCGATCGCAGTGGCTGTCGGCAAAAAACGGAGCGTCATTGGAACTCGCAGGACAATGGAAATTGCCGCACCCAATACCCGCCTCGCGTTCCTGTTACAACATATCATCATGGCGTTCGCAGAACGCCTTGAACGCTTCGTCGCAAAGCCCATATCGCCCGCATTCCGGCGGCAACACCCCGCCGAGGCTGGACTACCAATGATCGACATACGCCCCTTCGCCACTCTCGGGCACGCGAACCACGGCTGGCTCGACGCGCGCCACCATTTCAGCTTTGCCAGCTACCACGATCCCGCCCGCATGGGTTGGGGCAGCATCCGTGTCTGGAACGACGACACCATCGCCGCCCAGAGCGGCTTTCCGCCCCACCCGCACAGCGACATGGAGATCGTCACCTTCGTGCGGAGCGGTGCGATCACCCACCAGGATTCGCTCGGCAACAAGGGCCGGACCGCGGCGGGCGACGTGCAGGTGATGAGCGCGGGCACCGGCATCACCCATGCCGAATACAATATCGAGAACGAGACAACGACGCTGTTCCAGATCTGGATCCTGCCCGACCGCCGCGGCGAGGCACCGGGCTGGGGCCAGCGCGAATTCCCCGGGGCAGGCCGCGAAGGCGGCTTCGAGGTGCTG
The DNA here is from genome assembly GCA_021794525.1 of Pseudomonadota bacterium. Taxonomy (GTDB): domain Bacteria; phylum Pseudomonadota; class Alphaproteobacteria; order Sphingomonadales; family Sphingomonadaceae; genus Qipengyuania. Next base: position 44,597 of record JAJYQP010000093.1, read on the forward strand.
GCGAGCGGCACGTCCGAGGCGGACGACGCGCTTTCGATCCGCACCGATGCCAGGGTCGCGGCGACCACGCTCAAGGCCGGCCAGCAGGCGGTCTGGCGCACCGGGGCGGAGCGGCACCCCTATCTGGTCGCGCCAACCGGGCGCATCCGGGTGAACGGGGTCGAGGCGCAGGCGCGCGATGGCGTGGCGATCACCGGCGAGAGCGAGATCGTTGTCGAAGCGCTCGAAGATGCCGAAGTGGTCCTCGTCGATGCGCGGTGAAAGAGGCCACAACCCCTCCTTCGTCACCCACGCGAAAGCAGGGATCAGCTAACCCTCGGGTTCTCGGCTCGACTGGATTCCCGCTTTCGCGGGGATGATGAGGGGTTCGGAGACGGCCGGGTCAGTCCTTCGCCGGGCCGCTCCGCTCGAAAAAGGCGATCAGGCGGTGCAGCACGTGGCGCAGCGCCTGGTCCTGCTGGTCGAGACGGGTCTCTATACGCGCCAGCCGCTCCTCCAGCCCGTCCTCCAGTTCTGAATGGCTCGGCTCAGGCGCGGGTCGGTCGCGCAGCTCCGCGAGTTCGCGCCGCAACCGGGCGAGTACCCGGTCATGCTCTGCAAAGGCACCCTCGATCGCCGCAATCTGCGCCTCGGCGAGACCGTCGCCCTGCGCCATTTGGCCATCGGATTCGTCGAACTGGTCGGACATCGCCATGATCTGTTTCCCCCCGGCGACCGTGTTGAAGCGTTTCCTATGATGCCCGGCGGGCGTCACACAAGCATTTCCGTCGCGGGGCCGTGGCCGAGGAATGCCGCGGGGCTGGCGGTCGCGCCATAGGCCCCGGCGCAGAACACCGCCACGAGATCGCCCACATCGGCGCGCGGGAGGGCGGGGCGGTCGGCAAGCCGGTCGAGCGGCGTGCACAGGCAACCGACGACGTTGGCGACCTCCTCGGGCGGTGCATCGAAGCGACTGGCGATGGCGAGCGGGTAGTTGCGACGCACGACCGCGCCGAAATTGCCCGAGGCGGCGAGCTGGTGGTGGAGCCCGCCGTCGGTGACGAGGAAGGTTTCGCCCCGGCTCTCCTTCCGATCGACGATGCGGGTGAGATAGACTCCGGCCTCGCCGACGAGATAGCGGCCGAGTTCGATCGCGATCTCGGCATCTTCGAGACTGTCGGGCAAACGCCCGAACCGCTCGGCAAGCGCCGCGCCGACGCGGGCGATATCGAGCGGCGCGTCGCCGGGGAAATAGGGAATGCCGAAGCCGCCCCCCATGTTGAGGCCGGGGAGCGGGACATCGAGTTCTCGCGCCAGCCGGTCCGCAAGATCGAGCGTAGCGCCCTGGGTGGCGATCACCGCCTCGGCATCGAGCGCCTGGCTGCCGGCGAAAATATGAAAGCCGCGCCACGCGCAGCCTGTCGCGATCACCTCGCGGGCGAGCGCGGCGGCTCGATCGGCGTCGACGCCGAACGGGCGCGCGCCCCCGCCCATCTTCATCCCCGAGCCCTTGAGGTCGAAATCGGGATTGACCCGGATCGCGAGCCTCGGCGTCACGCCGAGCTTCTCCGCAATCCGGAGTGCGCGCCGCGCCTCGCCCTCGCTTTCGACATTGACCGTCACCCCGGCGGCGATGGCGGTCTCAAGCTCCGCGTCGCGCTTGCCCGGTCCCGCGAAGCTGACCCGCGCAAGGTCCGCCCCTGCTGCCCGCACCATCGCCAGCTCGCCCGCCGAGGCGATGTCGAGCCCGTCGGCCAGCTCCGCCATCAGCGCGAGGAGCGGGGCGAAAGGATTGGCCTTGATGGCGTAGTGGATATGGAGGCGCCCCGGCATCGCCGCTCTGAGGGCCGCCATCCGCGCGTCGATCATGGCCCGCGAATAGGCGAAACAGGGCGTACCGCCTGCCGCGAGATCGCTCGCGGTCCGGCCTCCGATAACGAGTTCGCCGTTGCGGCTTTCAAACCCCGCCGGGATCGGGCCGAGAGGCTTTGCGGATGGACTGTCGGTCATCTCACCGCCCCGTTCGTGTCGAGCGGAGGACGCAATCCGTAGTCGAGACACGGTGACAGTACGCATCGGTGTCTCGACTTCGCTCGACACGAACGGTGAAGCCGTCTGCGCGCGACGATCACGCGGCAAGCTCCACCGCAAGCGCAACCCGGTCGATCTTGCCGTTGGGGCCGAGCGGCATCGCACCCCGCCAGTGGATCGCGCGCGGCTGCATGAAACCGGGGAGCGTCTTCGCGAGCGCGGCCTTCAGTGCCTCGCTCCGCGCCGCCTCGCCCCGCACCACCAGCACGACCGCCTGGCCCAGCCGCTCGTCGGGCACGCCCAGCGCCACCGCCTCGCTGACGAAGCCGGTGGCGAGTGCCGCCTCCTCGACTTCCTGCGGGCTGATGCGATTTCCCGCGCTCTTGATCATGGCATCGCGGCGGGCGACGAAATGGAGGAGGCCATCGGCATCGCGGCGCACCCGGTCGCCCGACCACACCGCCGTCCCGCCGTATCGGCTGACGTCCGGCGCGTTCCGGAACCGTTCCGCGGTACGTCCGGGGTCTCGCCAATAGCCCTGCGCCACCAGCGGACCGCAGTGGACCAGTTCGCCTTCCTCTTCATCCGCGGCGATATTGCCATCCTCGCGCACGACGAGGATCTCGGCGAAGGGGATGGCCCGGCCCATCGAGGTCGGGTGATTGGCAACCAGCGTCGGATCAAGGAAAGTTGAACGAAATGCTTCGGTTAGGCCATACATCGGATAGAGTTTCGCACTCGGAAAAGTGGCGACCAGGCGTTGTACCAGCTCCAGGCTGAGCGCCCCGCCGCTGTTCGTCAGCCGCCGCATCGACCGCGTGGCGTCAGCAGGCCAGTCCGCTTCCAGGAGCTGCCACCACAGCGGCGGTACCGCGGCGAGCGTCGTGACGCCGTCCCGCGCGCAGGCGTTCACGACATCGCGTGGAAGGAGGTAATCGAGCGGCACCACCCTCCCCCCGGCGATCCAGGTGCTGAACAGCTGGTTCTGGCCGTAGTCAAAGGCGAAGGGCAGCACCGCCAGCGTCACGTCGTCCGCCGCCATGCCGAGATAGTGCGCGACGCTCACCGCGCCGAGCGAGAGATTGGCATGGCTCAGCATCACACCCTTGGGGCGGCCGGTCGAACCCGAGGTGTAGAGAATGGCGGCAAGGCTGTCCGGATCGGCGGCGGAGCGTGGCAGGGCATCGCCGCTAAAAGCGCCGCCTTCCTGGTGGACGGCACATCCGGCGGGCACGTCACCGGCCTCCAGGCTCGCCAGACGCGCCGGCGTGGCGATCAGCGCGCTTGCGCCGCTGTCGGCAAGGATATGCGCCGCCTGCGCGCGCTTGAGCAGCGGGTTGATCGGCACATGCACCAGCCCGGCGCGCGGCGCGGCAAGGGGAAGCAGCGAGGTCAGCCAGCCCTTCGCCGCCCAGCTTGCAACGCGCGCGCCGGGGCTGAACCCCTGCGCGGCCAGCCAGCCGGCCAGACGCGCTGCATCGCTCTCAGCCTCGGCGAAGCTCAGCGTCCGGTCCTTCAGCACCAGCGCAGACGCGTCCGGGGCGCCGCGAAGCACGTGGTCGATCGGGAAGGGTGTGGGGTCGGGCTCGCTCACCTCACGCGCTATCGTGGGACGGTGCGAAAACCGCAAGACCCGCTCGACTTGCGCCCCCCAGCCCTCGCGGCTAAGGGCGCGCAGCCCGGCAACAGCAGGTCGCAGGAACCAAAATGACGCGCAAGAGGGCCATCCAAGCCACCGGCCCCTCCCGGGCCGCGATCGACGATGCGCTGCGCGCGGTGCTGGTCCACGCGCTCGGGCTGGACCCGGACCGCGTCGCCGACTTCGACCGCGAGACGGGGCTCTTCGGCCATCTGCCCGAACTCGACAGCATGGCGGTGGCGACGCTGCTCACCGAGATCGAGGACCGGCTCCACATCACCATCGACGATGACGAGGTCGATGGCGAGATGCTCGAGACCTACGGCGCCCTGCTCGCCTTCGTCGAGATGAAGACGATCCTCTAGCGAAGGAACAGGCTCGTCAGCTCGACATGGGTCGACCAGCGAAACTGGCCCACCGGCCTCACCTGTGCCAGCCTGAACCCTGCGTCGGCCAGCAGTTTCGCGTCCCGCGCCCAGCTCGAGGGGTTGCAGCTTACATAGGCCACCCGTGCGAGCGAACTGGCCGCGATGGCCGCCACCTGCTCGCGCGCACCCGCCCGGGGCGGGTCGAGCAGCACGGCATCGAAACGATCGAGCTCGGCGGGCTGGAGCGGATTGCGAAACAGGTCGCGATGAAGGGCATGGACGGGCCGATGCGAGGCTTTTGCAGCGGCGTTGCAGGCCAGATGCGCATCGCGCGCGGCCTCGGCCGCAAGGACCTTTGCGTCGCCTGCCAATCCAAATGCGAAAGTGCCGAGGCCGGAAAAGAGATCGGCAATGATTCTAGAGCCTTGAAGCGCATTGCTCGTGTCGCCTGTCAACATGCTTTCGCCATCCACTGTGGCCTGGAGGAAAGCGCCCGGCGGCAGGGCGACCGGCACGCCCGCCAGCGTTACAGTGGCAGGCTCCGGCTCCCACATCATCTCAGCGCCATAGCCCTGATCCACCGCGAGCCGGGCAATGCCGTGCGCCTGCGCGAAGGCAGGCAGCGCCTCACTTGCCTCGAGCCCCTCAACCGCCAGGCCCCTGATCAGGCAATCCACGCCCTGATCGCACAGCGTCAGCCCGACATCGACCGGCCCCTTGCCGCCCCATCTCGCGATCAGCCCGCGAAGGGGCTCGACGAGCCCGAACAGTTCGGACCTCAGCACGTGGCATTCGCGCATATCGACGACGCGATGCGATCCTGACTCCCGAAACCCCAGCACCGCCCCCTGCGCGGTCCTGAGCCCGTGGAGCGTGGCGCGGCGACGGCTGCGGGGCGGCGAGAGATGGGTGGGCAGCAATTCGCCGATGGCGAGCCCCTGGCTCTCCGCCGCATGGACCACCCGCTCGGTCACGAACTGCACCAGCGCCGCCTCGTCGGCGTGCTGGAGGTGGCAGCCCCCGCATTGGGGAAAATGGCGGCACGGCGGTTCGACGTGGTGGGCCCCGCGCGTCAGCGAGCCGCCCGCCTCCACGACGTCACCGGGGACCCCGAACGCGACGTGGCGACCCTGCGCCGTAACGCCATCGCCCTTGGCGGCGATGCGGAGGACTGGATCGCTCACAGGAAGGCCGCCAGCGAAAGGCCGACCGCGCGCGCCAGCTCTCCTGCGGTGAAGGCAGGACCGGCGATGCGCGCCGCTTCGCCATGCAGCCACACCGCCTCCTCGGCAGCACGGGCGGGATCGCCATGTCCCGCGAGGCGCGATGCGGCGATGCCCGCCAGCACGTCACCCGTCCCGGCAGCCGAGAGCCAGCTCGACGCGCCGCGGAAGAACACCAGCCCTCCGTCACAGGGAGCAATCAGCGTATCCGGACCCTTTGCAAGTACGGTCACACCGGTCGCATCGCGCAAGCCTGTCGCCTGCGCGGATTTGGTCGTGGCATCAATGGCGAACACCTTGCACACCGCCGCCAGCTCGCCCTCGTGGGGGGTGAGCAGCAGTCTCGAGCAGTCGACGCCTTCCAGCACATCCGGGTCGAGCAGATGCAGCGCGTCGGCATCGATCACGGCGGGTTTGCCGCTGTCCAGCACGGCGGCCAGCCGCTCGATGGCGCGCGCATCGCGACCGAGGCCGGGGCCGATCAGCGCGGCACCGACACGCTCGTCGGAGAGCAGTGCGGACGCATCGCGCTCGATCACGAGCTCGGCGGGCGGATCCGGGTGCGAATGATTGCTCGCAAGTTTCACGTATCCCGCTCCCGCCCGCATGGCAGCCTCGCCGGCGAGGGTCGGGGCTCCCGGCATGTCGCCCGCGACGATCGCGAGCAGGCCGCGGCGATACTTGTGACTGTCTGGGGCCGGCGCGCGCAACCGCGGCCGCGGCGAGACGCGCGTCGGCGACTGAGGTAAATCGAGGCCGATATCGACCAGCTTCCGTGCGCCCATCGCGGCGCAGACGGGCATCAGCCAGTGCGCTCGTTTCCACGCCCCCAGCGCAAGCGTGAGATCGACAGCAAAGGGTGCGCCCAGCCAATCGCCACTGTCGCAATCCACGCCGCTGGGAACGTCGATGGCGATCAGGTACTCGTGACTGCGACGCGCCTGTTCGCGTAGATCGGCGAACACGCCCCCGACAGGGCGGGTCAGGCCGAACCCGAACAGCGCATCGACCAGGACAGGGGCGTGGCGCCCAGAGAGAGCAGGCGAGACCGCGCCCCCATAGGCACCGCGCGCCGTCCTCGCGGTCTCACTTGCGGGGGCCAGAGGGGCCACCACGGCGATGTCGAGCCCGCGCCGCCGCAGGAACTCCGCTATGACATAGCCATCGCCGCCGTTGTTGCCGGGCCCGCACAAGACCGTGACCGGTCGGCCCGCCCCGACCCGCCAGACCCACTCCGCGGCGCCCTGCCCCGCCCGCTGCATCAGCTCCCGTTCCGAGAGGCCGCTGGCACGCTCGGCGGCGCGCATGGCCTCGACCGTCAGGACGGGCTCAGATGTCGGCGAATACGTGCGTTTCGCGCGCGGCGCCGGGATGGGTGACGGCGCCCTTCGCCGCTGGTCCGACGTTCTGGGCGTAGCGCCAGAGGGCTCCCGACTGGTAGTCATGCTGGCGCGGCTGCCATTTCAGGCGGCGTTCGTCCAGCACTGCCGGATCGACATTGAGGTCGATGGTGCCCGCCTCGGCGTCGATGGCGATCTCGTCACCATCCTCGACCAGCGCGATCGGGCCCCCATCGGCAGCTTCCGGCCCGACGTGGCCGATGCAGAACCCTCGTGTCGCGCCGGAGAAGCGCCCGTCGGTGATTAGCGCGACCTTCTCGCCCATGCCCTGACCGTACAGCGCCGCAGTCGTCGCAAGCATTTCGCGCATCCCGGGGCCGCCCCTGGGCCCTTCGTAGCGAATCACGATCACGCTGCCTTCGGCGATATCGCGCGCCTCCACCGCGGCGAAGGCGTCTTCCTCGCATTCGAAGACGCGCGCGGGGCCGGTGAACTGGAGGCGGTGCATCCCGGCGACCTTCACGATGGCGCCTTCGGGCGCGAGGCTGCCCCTGAGGCCGACTACGCCGCCCGTCGGGGTGATGGGGCTGGTCACCGGGTAGAATACCTTCTGATCCGGGTTCCAGGTCACCTCCTCGATGTTCTCGCCCAGCGTCTTTCCCGTGACCGTCATCGGAGACGGATCGAGGAAACCGCCATCCAGCATCGTCTTCATCGCCATATAGACGCCGCCAGCCTCGTGCATATCCTTGGCGACATATTTGCCACCGGGTTTGAGGTCAGCGATATAAGGCGTTGATTTGAATATCTCGGCGACATCATGAAGGTCGAAGGCGATACCTGCCTCATGCGCCATCGCGGGAAGGTGAAGCGCGGCGTTGGTCGAGCCGCCCGTCGCCGCCACCACGCGCGCAGCGTTTTCGAAGGCGGCGCGGGTGCAGATGTCCCGCGGGCGAAGGTTGCGTTCGAGAAGCGCCATCACCTGCCGACCCGCGGCAACCGCGATCTCCTCACGCGACTTGTAAGGTGCGGGCGCCATATTACTGTTTGGCAGAGATAAACCTATCGCTTCGCCGACGCAGGCCATGGTGTTGGCGGTGAACTGGCCGCCGCAGGCACCGTGGCCCGGGCAAGCCACCTTCTCGAGAGCGGTGAGATCCTTGAGCGGGCAATTCCCGGCCGCGAACTGGCCCACGGCCTCGAAAACGTCGACCACCGTCACGTCATGGTCATGGTAGCGACCCGGCAGGATCGATCCGCCATAGACGAAGATGGAGGGCACGTTCAGCCGCAGCATCGCCATCATCATGCCCGGCAAGCTCTTGTCGCACCCCGCGAAGCCCACCAGCGCGTCGTAGCAATGCCCGCGCACCGACAGCTCGACCGAATCCGCGATGACCTCGCGGCTGACCAGCGAGCTTTTCATGCCCTGATGGCCCATCGCGATACCGTCGGTGACCGTGATGGTGTTGAAACGGCGCGGCATCCCCCCGCCCTCCTCCACCCCGCGGCGACAGACATCGGCCTGCGCGTCCAGCGTGGTGTTGCACGGTGCGGAATCATTGCCTGCGCTGACCACGCCGACGAAAGGCCGCGCGATCTCCTCCTCGCTGAGGCCCATCGCGTAGTAATAGGAGCGGTGCGGCGCACGCTCCGGACCCACCGAGACGTGGCGGGAGGGGAGCTTGGATTTGTCGAAGGTCATACCGCCTCTTCGCGCTCCCGACCGATGAGTTCAAGCGTCAGACACGAAACGAAAGCTTAGTGCCGTTCAAGTTCAAGCACCACGTTTCCAGCGATTTCGGCAATCAAGAGTGCCCATCGGGCTTGATCGGCTTCGGTGAGAATCTGATCCTGACGAATTTCGATGGCGCAATAGGGTATCCCGTTGGCTTCGGCATGCCGGTCCATCGTGGCGTTGAGGTCGCGGCCCGAATAGGGCTCGTTGTCGCCGACGGTCAGCCCCTGCGCGGCAAACAGCCGGATGGCGTGACGCGCGGCGCGGGCGTCGGTGTTGTGGAGCAGCGCCACTTCCCACGGCCGCGGCTTGTCGCAAGATCGCAGCGCGGGCGTGAAGCTGTGGAGCGCGAGGATCAGCCGCGGTCGCGCCTCGGCGACGAACGCCGCCAGCCCCGCGTGGTAAGGGCGGTGATATGTGGCGAGCCGCCGCTCGACATCGGCGCCGAGGTTGCCGGGAATGAGGTGGCCATCGCTCACCTCCGGCACCACGGCCGGGTCGTCTGCGGCGCGGTTGAAGTCGCACACGAGGCGGCTGACAGTCGCGATATGCGCGGGGATGCCGTGACGGCGAGCGAGCCGGTCGGCAATACCCTCGACCCCAATGTCGATTGCGATGTGGTCGGAGAGCAGCGCGCGCTCGATGCCGAGGTCCATGCCGGCGGGCACGTGGTTCGAGGCATGATCGGCAATGGCAACGATCCCGCCCGGGCGTATGTCGCCCACCTGGCGGAAGGGCTTCCCGTCGATCATCGAAGCTTGCCCGTCATCTGCCACCATTCCGGCTTGGCGCGGGATATTTCGCGCGCCGCCGCGTCACGCGCCCCGACACTGTCATAGAGCGCGAAACAGGTGGCGCCCGATCCCGACATACGGGCGAGCCAGGGGGAGGTTCCGCGAAGCGCCGTGAGGACCTCTGCAATGACCGGACACAGCACGATGGCCGGAGCTTCGAGATCGTTGCGGCCTTCCAGCGCGATGGCGCGCGCACCGCCCCGCGGCAGCGGCCCGCGATCCGTGCCGTTCCATCCTTTGAACACCGGCCCGGTCGAAAGCGGGACGCGTGGGTTGACCAGCAGCACGGGCGTGCCCGTCAGGCTGTCGTCGGCGCGTTCCAGTTCGGTTCCGGTGCCGCGCCCGATGCAGGTGACGCTCTCGACGCAGGCGGGCACATCGGCCCCTAGCTTCGCGGCGCGCGCCTGCCAGTCCTCGGGCAGCCCATACCGCTCACGCACGATCCGGAACACCGCCCCCGCATCCGCCGACCCGCCCCCGAGCCCGGCGGCGACGGGGAGGTTTTTCTCGAGCGTGATGTAAAGGCCCTGGGGGCGCGGCAGGGCGTTGAGCGCGCGGGCGACGAGGTTGTCGAAGATGCCCCCTCCCGCTTGAGAGGGTGCTGACCCTTTTCCCCCTCCCCCTTGAGGGGGAGGGTCGGGGTGGGGGTGCACTTCCGTCGAAAGCGCAGAACCCCCGCCCCCAACCCCGCCCCCAAGGAAGGGGGGCTGGTGGAGTCCACCGGCGAACTCGCCCAGCTTGGTAAGCCCATCCCGCTCCGCCACCCGCGCAGTGAGCACATCCCCCGCATCGACGAACGCGAACAGTGTCTCTAGCGCGTGATAACCGTCATCCCGCCGCGCGCGGACGTGCAGTGCGAGGTTGATCTTGGCGAAGGCGGTTTCGCGCACTCAATCCTCCCCGGCATGGGGAGGGGGACCAGCCGAAGGCTGGTGCAGGGGTACGGTCCTCTTACGAACAACCCGTTCCGATCTCTCCTGGCAAATCTCGACGAGCCGCTGCAAAACCGGCTCGACATCATCCAGGGTTAGGCGAGCCGGTATCCGCGTCGTCGCAATGCCCTGAGACCGAAGCCAATCAGACCTGCGGCGATCGCGATCTACTGCCTCAGCGCTAGGGGTGGTCGGTTGCAATGGTCTTCCGATCAAGTCGCAGGAAGCGTGCGGCGTTGTCGTAATAGATACCGCGGCGTTGCCCTGGCGTGAGGAAGTCCACGGCCTCCAGCCGCGCCTTGATAGCGGCATATGGAAGATCGTCCGAACCCAGCATGATCCGGTCTGCGAAGCCTTCGTCAATGAAGCGCTTCAGCGAGGCGGTGTGCAGGCCTTCCGGACCGACGCTGTTGAGCACCGACATGTCGACATAAACGTGGGGATAAGCCCTCATCAACGCGACAGTCTCGTCGACGAAATCGAAACCCGCATGCTGGAGCGAGACACGCAACTTCGGATGGCGTTGCAGGATGGGTTCGAGCAAGGCCGGATTGCCGTACTCCTCCCGATAATCCGGACAGCATCCAGCATGTCGTCGCGGCCCTAAACCCGGACCAGGTCCGCGGCCGGTGTGGACGAAGGCCGGCACATCGTAGCGCGACGCAAGATCCCAATAGGGCTGCATTTCGGGCGAACGCGGATCGATCGCCGCGTAGCTGAAGGCCAGTTCGCCTATCCCGTGCAGCTTTTTCGTCGCAAGCTGCTCTTCCAGCCAAGCGAGATCGGGGAATATGGTTCGGCTGTCGGTGAAACACCACCTGTCTGTGGCGCTGAGCGCCGGGCACGGAAACATTGGGCTGAGAAGAAAGCGGCGCTTGCCGCTGCCGGTGTAAATCGCCGTATCTTCGGTCCCGGTGATAAACAGCATTGTCGCCACAATATCGTCGGAAGCCATTTCCGCGGCGATTGCGGCGGGAGTTCCCGTATCCGGGTCGCGGGGCCAGGGCGTATGCCTATGCATATCGATGATCGGTTGCACTGGCGCGCCTGCTGGCGGGACCGTCGCACAGCCAGTAATCGCAGCAGCAAGAGCAATCAGCCCGACCAAACTTCTTTTCATAACCGCCGTCCCCTGCTGCCCATCACATATTCGGATAGTTCGGCCCGCCGCCGCCCTCGGGCGTGGTCCATTCGATATTCTGGTTGGGGTCCTTGATGTCGCAAGTCTTGCAGTGGACGCAGTTCTGGCTGTTGATCTGGAACTTCGCCTCGCCCCCGCCTTCCGGGACCAGCCATTCGTAGACGCCCGCGGGGCAATAGCGTTGCGAGGGGCCGGCGAAGACCTTGAATTCGCTGTCGTATTGCAGCTCGGGGTCCTTGACCTTGAGGTGGTTCGGCTGATCCTCTGCGTGGTTGGTGAAGCTGAAGGCGACGTTGGTCAGGCGGTCGAAGCTCAGCACGCCGTCGGGCTTGGGGTAGTCGATCGGCTCGTAGAGGTCGGCGCGCTGCAGCGTCTCGTAGTCGCGATGGTGCTTCATGCTGATCGGCAGGCCGATCTTGAGTGTGCGCATCCACATGTCGATGCCGGCGAGGATGGTGCCGAAGTCCTCGCCGTATTTGGCGACCGCGGGTTCGGCGTTCCGGACCAGCTTCAATTCGTCGGCGATCCAGCTCGAGCGGACGGCGCTGTCGTATTCCGAAAGCTCCGCCTTCTCGCGCCCGCCCGCGACCGCCGCGGCGATTGCCTCGACCGCCAGCATCCCGCTCTTCATCGCGGTGTGGCTGCCCTTGATGCGAGGGACATTCACGAAGCCCGCCGCGCAGCCGATCAGCGCGCCGCCCGGAAACGCGAGCTTCGGCACGCTCTGCCAGCCGCCCTCGTTGATAGCGCGCGCGCCATAGGCGACGCGCTTGCCACCCTCGAGGATCGCGGCGATTTCTGGGTGGTGCTTCCAGCGCTGGAATTCCTGGTAGGGGCGGACCCAGGGGTTTTTGTAATCGAGCGCGGTGACGAAGCCGAGCGCGACCTGGTTGTTCGCCTGGTGGTAGAGGAAGCCGCCGCCCCAGCTGCCGCTTTCCGACAGCGGCCAGCCCTGGGTGTGGATCACCCGGCCCGGCACGTGCTTTGCCGGGTCGATATCCCACAGCTCCTTGATGCCCAGGCCATAAACCTGCGGCTGGCAATCGGCCTCCAGATCGAAGCGCGATTTCATCTGCTTGGTGAGGTTGCCGCGCGCGCCTTCGGCGAACAGCGTGTACCTGGCGTGGATCTCCATCCCCGGCTGGTAATCGGGCTTGTGGCTGCCGTCGGCGGCAACGCCCATGTCCTGAGTGACCACGCCCGTGACCGCGCCGCTCTCGTCGAACAGCACTTCGGCGGCGGGGAAGCCGGGGAAGACCATCACCCCCAGCCCCTCGGCCTGCTCGGCCAGCCAGCGGCAGAGATTGCCGAGGCTGCCGGTGTAACAGCCCTTGTTGCTCATCAGCGGCGGCATGAAGAGGTGCGGCATGTCGAATTTCTTGGTCGCCGACAGGTTCCAGTGCCAGTTGTCGGTGACTGGTGTCTGCGCCATCGGGCAGCCCTGCTCCCGCCATTCGGGCAGCAGCTCGTCGAGTGCTTTGGGATCGACCACAGCACCCGAAAGGATATGCGCGCCGATCTCGCTCCCCTTTTCGAGCACGATCACCTCGAGCTCGGAATTGATCTGCTTGAGCCTGATCGCCGCCGCGAGGCCCGCCGGGCCGCCGCCGATGATCACGACATCGCAGGGCATCGATTCGCGTTCGCTCATTTCCGTCTCTTTTCGTCGTATCGAGTGTGCCCGCAGCCTTGATTGCAGAGCCTCGCGCGGTCAAGACTGCCCCAGCGTAACCCGATGACGGACACATTCTCCTCCTCTCTCGCCGCCGACTATGCCGCCGCCCTCGACTGGTGGCGTGAGGCTGGCGTGGATTGCGATTACACCGAGGCACCGCACCAGTGGTTGCGCGAGCCCGAGGTGGGGCAGGAGGCGGAACCGCAGCCCCCGCCGCGCACCGCCCCGGTAAGGGAACTCTCGGCGATCGAACGCGCCCTCTCGCCCGAACCCGGTGCACCGATCGGCGGGGACCGGGCGCGCTGGCCCGCCGACCTGGCCGCCTTCCGTGAGTTCTGGCTGACCGAGCCGGGCCTCGATCCCGGCGCGCTGGGCGATCGGGTCGCGCCGATGGGCGAGGCTGGCGCGGCGCTGCTGGTGCTCGTCGGCCAGCCCGACGACGGCGACCGCGAGGCGCTGCTGACCGGAGCGCAGGGCGCGCTGATGTCGCGCATCCTGCGCGCAATGGGGCTCGACGAGACTCAGGTGTATTACGCCAGCGCAGTGCCCCGCATCACTCCGCTGCCGGACTGGGACGAGCTGGCGTTGCGCGGACTGGGCGATCTGACTCGCCTTCACATCGCACTCGCCGCGCCGAAACGTCTCATCGCCTTCGGGAAGGGCCCGGCGATGCTGACCGAGGGCTGCGGCCTGCCCGTACTGGCCGCGCCGCAGCTCGACACGCTGGCCCGCTCGCCCGCGCACAGGCGGCGGTTCTGGAACGCCTGGCTGGAGTTCAGCGCTTGATCCGAGCCCTCGCGGTCTGTGCCGCTCTCGCCTTCCCCGCGCCTGCCTTCGCCAGCGCCGCGAGCGTCGCCTATTTCACTTCCGAGCGCTCCGCCGCGCTGCCGACGCTGCTCTCCGCCGCCGACCGTGAATGGTACGGCAAGCTTTTCGCCGCCATCGATGCCGACGACTGGACCAAGACGGAAGCGCTCTTCGCCGAGCGGCCCGATGGCCCTCTGCACGGCGTGGCGCGAGCGAAATACTACCTCGATCCGAAGAGCCCCAGGATCGACCTCCCTCGCCTGGAGGACTGGCTCGCAAAGTACCGCGAGCTTCCGCAAGCAGCGGAGATTGCACGGATCGCGTTGACGCGCGGGCTGGCAGCGGCGCCGAACCTTCCGGTCGCCCAGCAGCTTCGCCCTCAACCCGGCATCAGCCGCCGCAACCGCCCCCGCTCCACCGACGATGGCACCATGCCGGCCGACCTCGCCCGGGCGATTACCGAGAAGATCACGGGCGACGACCCCGATGGCGCGCGTATCCTGCTCGACGGGATCGACGCGACGCTCAGCACCGCCGCGCGCGCCGAGTGGCGCCAGAAGGTCGGCTGGTCCTATTACATCGAGAACCGCGACGCCGATGCCTTCGCTCTCGCGCAGACCGTTCACGACGGCGGGAGCGGGCCTTGGGTTCCGGAAGGAGCCTGGGTTGCGGGACTCGCCGCATGGCGCCTCGGCGATTGCCGCGACGCCGCGATCGGCTTCGCGCAGGCGGCGCAGAGTGCCGACCCGGAACTGTCCTCCGCCGCCAACTACTGGCTGTCGCGCAGCTTCATCCGCTGCCGACAGCCGGGCGAGGCGGCCAAGGCGCTGCGCAAGGCGGCGAAGTTCGACGAGACGCTGTACGGGATGCTCGCGCTCGAGCAGCTCGGGCAGGTGCTGCCGCAGCGCCACACCCGGCCCGACCTGACTTCGGACGACTGGAAGCGTTTCCCCGACGGTGGCAACGCCCGGCGCGCGGTGATGCTGTCGGAGCTGGGTCGGCGGAGCGAGGCGGACGAGATGCTCCGCTGGCAGGCGCAGATCGGCGAAGCGAGGGATTTCCCCGCCCTGGCCCGGCTCGCCCGCGCATTGGGGCTGTCGGGCGCACAGCGATACATGGCCTACAACGCCCCGCGCGGCGTGACGGTCGATCCGGCGCTGCGCTGGCCCGTCGCCTGGCAGGCGCCGCGCGGCGGGTGGAAGGTCGATCCGGCCCTCGCCTTCGCCCACGCCTTGCAGGAATCGAGCTTTCGCGAGGAGGTGGTGAGCCCGGCCAATGCCATCGGGCTGATGCAGGTCCGCCCGATCGCCGCGCGCGAGCACGCCGGGCAGGTCGGGATGAGCGCAAGCTATCTCGACCTGAAGGACCCGGCGACCAATCTCGCCATCGGGCAGCAGGCGCTGTCCGCCATCGCCGCCAATCCCAACACCCGCGGCGCGTTGCCCAAGGTCATGGCCGCCTACAATGCCGGCATGACCCCGGTAGCGCGCTGGAACAGCGAAGTGCGCGACGGCGGCGACCCGCTGCTGTGGATGGAATCGATACCCTATTGGGAAACGCGCGCCTATGTGAACATCGTGATGCGCAACTACTGGATGTATCTGCGCCAGGCAGGCACACCGGCACCCAGCCGGACCGAGCTGGCGCAGAATGCATGGCCAGCCTTTCCGCGGGAGAAATGACGCGATGCCGATCGACACCACCCGCCCCTTCAAGCCGGTGCGCATGGCCCTCCTGACGATTTCCGATACGCGTACGCGGGACGACGACACCTCGGGTAATATCCTCGCCGCCAAGATCGACGACGCGGGGCACGAGCTGGTGGCGCGCGAGATCAGCAAGGACAGCGTCGAGCAGATCGCGGCCCATCTCCACCGCTGGATCGATGACGAGACGATCGACGCCATCGTCACGACGGGCGGCACCGGCCTGACAGGGCGCGACGTGACGCCCGAGGCGCTCGACCGGGTCAAGAGCAAGGACATCCCCGGCTTCGGAGAGCTGTTCCGGATGCTCACCTACAAGACCATCGGCACCAGCACGATCCAGAGCCGCGCTTGCGCGGTGCTGGCGCGCGGCACCTATATCTTCGCTCTGCCGGGCTCAACCGGCGCGGTGATCGACGGCTGGGACATGATCCTCGCCGAGCAGCTCGACAGCCGCAACCGGCCCTGCAACTTCGTCGAACTGATGCCTCGGCTGCGCGAACGGTAGCCACTTTCGCACGCCATTTGTTCCATGTATGTTCTTCTGCATGGAACGCCGACTCGATCCCGCCATCGCCGGACGCGGCGCGCAAGGGTCGCTGGTCCCCACGCGCTTCGGCCTTGCCACGCGCGAGACGGATGGCGACTGGCGCGATTACATGGCGCAGCTCGACGGCCCGCCAGTGAAGCTGCGGACGACGGTGACCGAGGAGCGTCCGAAGACCATCCTCAACTTCAACACCTCGCCCGACATCGGCTTCGACCGCTCCGTCAATGCCTATCGCGGCTGCGAGCATGGCTGCGTCTACTGCTTCGCGCGGCCCACCCACGCCTATCACGACCTGTCGCCCGGGCTCGATTTCGAAACGAAGCTCTTCGCCAAACCCAATGCCGCGGAGCTTTTGCGCGCGACCTTCGCCAAGCCGAAATATCGCCCCAAACCCCTCGCCATGGGAACCAATACCGACCCCTATCAGCCGATCGAGCGCCGTTACCGGATCACGCGGCAAGTGCTCGAGGTCTGCCTCGATGCGCGGCACCCGGTGACTATCACCACCAAATCGGACCGTGTTTGCGACGACATCGAGCTGCTGGCTGCTATGGCGGAACTGGGGCTGGTCGCGGTCGCCATTTCGGTGACCAGCCTCGACCCGCGCCTTTCGGGAAAGCTCGAACCCCGCGCCGCCGCCCCTGCCAAGCGGCTGGCGGCATTGGGAAGGCTGGTCGATGCGGGGGTACCGGTGCACTGCTCGGTCGCCCCGGTCATCCCCGCCATCACCGACGAATTCATGGAAGAGATCGTTGCGCGTGCGGCAGCGCTGGGGGTCAAGAGCTGCGGCTGGATACCCATCCGCCTGCCGCACGAGGTCGCGCCGCTGTTCCGCGAATGGCTCTCGGTCCATTTCCCCGAACGCGGCGACAAGGTGATGCATATCGTCCAGTCGATCCGGGGCGGTCGTGACAACGATCCCGATTTCTTCACCCGGATGAAGCCGAGCGGCGTCTGGGCCGAGCTGTTCCGCGCCCGCTTCCGGCTCGCCTGCAAGCGGGCGGGGCTCGGAAAGGCGCGGTTCGACCTCGATTGCACCCGCTTCCGGGCACCGGAAATCGGCGGGCAGCTCCGCTTGCTGTGAAACCGCGGAAATCCGCCGAAGTCTACACGAAGTCTACACCAAACCGTTGACCCGGCGCGCACGGTCCGAACCACGGGCCATACTAGCCGGAACCGGGTGACAAGGGTGACAGCTGTCACCCATGTGTCACCCTGCTCCGTCGAGTGATAAACGGCTGCGTCTAAAGGACATTTGGCCGCGAGAAGCCCTCCCGGGTGACACATCCGCATTTTGGAGGCCGATTGTTCCGAGAGGGCCGGGAGACAACACGGGTGCATCGGCAAGGATAGGGCACAAGCCGCCCCATGTAGGAAAGCCTTTTCGCGCGTCGCGTAGGACTTGCCGAGAAGAAAATCATTCCCGCCCGCGCCATTGCCCATCCTCCGCTTGCTGATAAGCTCTCCCGATACGAGAGGGAGATTGCCAATGCTGCTAAGGACTTCGCTCAGCGCCATCGTGCTGCTCGCCGCGATCGGAACCCCAGTCGCAGCCGAAACGCCGAACCGCGAGGCGATCCGCGCCATCGTCGCCAAGCAGCAGGACAGCACGATCCAGGCGTTGCGGGACTGGATCGCCCTCCCCACCATCGCCGCGGAGAAGCGCAATAGCCCGCAGGGCGCCGAATACATGAAGAAGCTGGCGCTCGACGCCGGCTTCCAGCAGGCGGAAATCATTCCGACCGATGGCGTGCCAGGTGTCTTCGCCACCCTCGATGCCGGCGCGAAAACCACGCTCGGCATCTATTTCATGTACGACGTCAAGCAATTCGAGCCTTCCGAATGGAGCTCCCCGCCGCTCGAGGGACAGCTGGTCGATCGACCCGGTGAGGGCAAGACGATCGTCGGGCGCGGCGCGGTCAACCAGAAGGGGCCGGAAATGGCCTTCCTCGCCGCCCTGAAGGCGATCCAGGCGAGCGGGCGCAAGCTGCCGGTCAACCTCGTGCTCGTCGCGGAAGGCGAGGAGGAGGTCGCCTCGACAAATTTCGCGCAGGTCGTCGCGGCACCGCAGGTCCGCGCTGCGCTGGCCAAGAGCATCGGCGTGTTCATTCCCGCCGCCGCGCAGGGCAAGGACGGCAACGCCACCATCACGCTGGGCGCGAAGGGCGCGGTCGAGTTCCAGCTCGTTGTCGGCGGGGAGACCTCGGACAAATATCCCAAGACCGACATTCACTCCTCCAACCACGCGCGGATCGAGAGTCCGGCGTGGCGGCTGGTGAAGGCGCTCGACACGCTGGTGGCCGACGACGGGCACACCCCCGCGATCGACGGCTGGTTCGAGAACGTCCGCCCGCTGACCGCGCGGCAGAAGGAGCTGGTGGCGGAAGGCGCGAAGCTCAATCCGGAAGCCGATGCGAAGGCGCTGCTGGGCGTCGGACGCTGGATCGGCGACGAGGATTACGTGACCAGCCTCGAACGTTTCGTCTCGCAACCCACGGTCAATATCCAGGGCCTGATCGCGGGCTATACCGGGCCGGGCGGCAAGACAGTGCTGCCGGGCCGGGCCGAGGCGAAGCTGGAGTTCCGGCTCGTCCCGGCGATGACCAAGGAGGAGGCGGTGGCGAAGCTGAAGGCGCATCTCGCCAAGCGCGGTTTCGACGATGTGCGCGTCACCGTCTCGGGCGGATATGGCCCCAACGAGACCGAGGAAGACGCGCTGCTGATCCGCGCCCAGAAGATCCTGTTCGAGAAATCGGGCACCCCCTATTCGATTACGCCGCGCAACGCGGGAAGCTGGCCGGGCGTCATCTTCAACGGCCCGCCGCTGAACCTCCCCGCCTCGCAATTCGGATTGGGTCGCGGCGGCGGCGCCCATGCCCCCAACGAGTGGTTTCTGATCGATAGCAGCAACCCGAAAGTCTATGGGCTGGAACAGGCGACCATGGCCTATGTCGACTACCTCTATATCGTGGCGGAAGAGGCGAAGAAGGCGCGGAAGTAGGCGTTTCGCTTATCTCCCGATAGGTTAATTTAGGAATCAGAATGTCGATAACGTCGTTTTTCAGGGATATTGGGGCTCCCCTCGCGAATTCGCGGTGGTCTTGGGGCGCAACTGACGAACGAAAGCAGCGAGTTTTCGTACGCGCGTGGCAAGATCAGACAAAAGCCGATCCCGACGGAACTCGCTGGATCAGGCTGGCCCACCATGGTCATTATGCTTCGGATCAGAAAAATCTTGGTTATCGCGAGCGCTTGAGACATCTTGAAATGCTTAAGTCTGGTATCGAGGGCTATGTAGTGATGTGCTTGGCGGTAAATCCTTCTGACCGTCCGCGCACGATTAAAAGCTTCAACCGAAGCGAAGTATTCCTTTTGGGGGAAATCAAGGAAATCGATGGTGATGAGTGGGCTGAACTGGTTTGTCGTGTCCCAGTCAAAGATCTATAAGACAGCCTAAGTCAACCAAACCCCTCCCCGCCCTCGCGTGGTTTGAACCGCATCAAACGACTGTCGGCGAGCGCGGCGGTGCGGTTGGCGACGGCGCGCTGGTAGTCGGGGTCCTTGAGCATTTGGAAGAAGGCACCGCTGTTCGGGTACTGGGCCACGAAGCCATCGTCCCAGCGCATATCGTCCGGCCCCGTCACCATGGTCTGAAAGGCGCCGCGCCACACGATCTTGCCGCCGGTGCGGCGGAACGTCGGGCCGCTGGTCTTGCCGTATTCCTCGTAGGCGCGACGGCCGGTCCAGCCCTTGCCGTGATGCTCGTGACCTTCGGGATAGGCCGCAAGCTCGCGATAGCGCAGCAGGTTCAGCATATGGATCGGCTCGTCGCGAGGCAGCGCCTTGAAGGCGTCGAAATTGGCGCGGCTCGGGTCGATGTAGGCGGTCATGCGCGTTCCCGTCAGTGACGGTGGACCTCGGCCTGACCGCCGTGCGTTGCCCAGACGGAATGCTTGCCATCGGCCTTGAGAAGCATGACCCGATAGCGGTCCGAGCGGCCCGGCACCTCCATGCCCGGCGAACCCGCGACCATGCCGGGCACGCTCAGCCCGATCGCCTTGGGCTTCTGTGCCAGCAGGCGGCGGATATCGGCGGCGGGGACGTGGCCCTCTATCGCATAGCCGCCGATCCGGGCGGTGTGGCAGGACCGCATCGTATCGGGAACGCCCGCCGCGCGCGCGATCGGCGCGGTGTCCTCCACATCGCGGACCTTCACGGTGAAGCCGGCGGCCTTCATCCGCTCCACCCACGCGCTGCAACAGCCGCAGGTGGGCGTCTTGATCACGTCGAGCGTGGCGGCGGTGGCAGCCTGCGCACAGGCGATCAGCGCCAGCGGCGCGAACAGCGAAAGCTTGCGTGTCATCTCTGGTCCTCGTCGGTCATGTCGAGCTGCATATATACGGTGTCGAGCTTGCGGCCGAATTTACGGCCCACGTTGCGCATCCGCCCCGCGTGGCGGAAGCCAAGCGCCCCGTGAAGCGCGACCGAGGCCGGCTCGCCGCCGCCGATCACCGCGATCATCTGTTCGAAACCGCTCACCCGCGCGGCCTGCACCAAAGCGCCCAAGAGGCGCCGTCCCAACCCCTGCCCGCGCATTTCGTCTGCGACATAGATGCTGTTCTCGCAGGTGTGGGCATAGGCCGCGCGGTCGCGGAACTGGGTGGCATAGGCGTGGCCGACAACCTCCCCCGCCCGCTCCGCCACCAGGAACGGCCAGCCGCGCGCGGTGACGTGAGCGATCTTGTCGCGCCAGAAGGCCTCGTCCGGCGCCTCGGTATCGAAGCTCGCCGTGCCATGCGCGACATGAAAGGCGTATATCGCCTGCACCGACGCCGCGTCGTCAGGCGTCGCGGCGCGGATCGCCATCTCAGCCAAGCCGGTAATCTGCGAAACGCGCGCGCAAATCCTTCTTGCTGATCTTGCCGGTGGCGGTGTGCGGAATGTCGTCCACGAACTCGACCGCGTCGGGCAGCCACCACCTGGCGACGAGCGGGGTGAGATGCGCCAGGATATCCTCGGCGCGGCAGTCCTCGCCCGCCTTCTTTACCACGAACAGCACCGGGCGCTCGTCCCACTTGGGATGCGGCATCCCGACGCAGGCGGCCTCCGCCACCGCGGGATGGCCCGCCGCCGCGTTCTCGAGCTCGACCGAGCTGATCCATTCACCGCCCGACTTGATGACGTCCTTGGTGCGGTCGGTGAGCTGCAGCGTGCCGTCGGGGTGGAGCACGCCGACGTCGCCCGTATCGAACCAGCCGTCGGGGCGCGCGGCGTCTTCGTCGGCCTTGAAATAGCGCTTGATGACCCACGGGCCGCGGATCTGGAGCGCGCCGCTGCTCGCGCCGTCGCGCGGCAGCTCGGTTTCCATGTCGTCGAGGCTGACGGTGCGCAGTTCCACACCGAAGACCGGGCGGCCTTGCATCGCGGTCTTGGCGACCTTTTCCTCGAAGGAAAGCTGGTCCCAGTCGTGCGTCGGGCCGCCGACCGTGCCGATCGGGCTGGTCTCGGTCATGCCCCAGGCGTGCTGGACTCGGGTGCCGTTCTTCATCAACCGCTCGACCATGAAGCGGGGCGCCGCCGATCCGCCGATGGTGGCGGCGCGCAGCCTGGGCAGCTCCAGCCCATGCGCGTCGCAATACTGGAAATGGGCGAGCCACACGGTGGGCACGCCCGCGCTGTCGGTCACGCCCTCGCGCTCCATAAGCCCGTGGAGCACGGCGGGGTCGTTCACGGCCGAAAACACTAACTTGATGCCCGCCATCGCGCCCGCATAGGGCAGTCCCCAGCTTGCGGCATGGAACATCGGCACCACCGGCAGCATGACCGAACTGGCGCTCAAGTTGAAGGCGGCGGGCTGCAATCCGGCGAGCGCGTGCAGGACGGTCGAGCGGTGTTCGTAGAGCACGCCCTTGGGATTGCCGGTGGTCCCGCTGGTATAGCAGAGCATGCAAGGATCGCGCTCTTCGCCTTCGACCCAGGCGAAATCGCCGTTCTGCGCGCCGATCCAGTCCTCGAAGGCAAGAGCATGCGCGCCGGAATCGAAGCAGATGTAGTGCTCGACGGTGGGCCAGCGATCGCGCATCCGGTCGACGATGGGCTGGAAGGCCGCATCGTAAAGCATCACGCGGTCTTCGGCGTGGTTCACGATATATTCGAGCTGGTCATCGAACAGCCGCGGATTGCAGGTGTGGAGTACCCCGCCCATCCCCGCAACCCCGTACCAGCTGACGAGATGGCGGGAATGGTTCATCGCCAGGCTCGCGACCCGGTCGCCCCTGCCGATGCCCAGCGCCAGCAGCGCCTGCGCGATCTTCTTCGCGTCGCGATGGATGCCGGCCCAGTCGGTTCGGGTCTCGCTGCCATCGGCCCAGTAGCTCACGATCTCGCGCGTCGGCGCCTCGCGCGCCGCATGGTCGATGATCGCGGTCACCCGCATGGACCAGTCCTGCATTGCTCCGAGCACCTTCACGTTCTCCGTCTCCCCGTTCGTATCGAGCGGAGGGCGCAGCCCGTAGTCGAGATACCGCGAGCGGCGCGCCCCGTGTCTCGACTTCGCTCG
The DNA here is from genome assembly GCA_021794525.1 of Pseudomonadota bacterium. Classification (GTDB taxonomy): domain Bacteria; phylum Pseudomonadota; class Alphaproteobacteria; order Sphingomonadales; family Sphingomonadaceae; genus Qipengyuania. The sequence continues at coordinate 67,079 of JAJYQP010000093.1, forward strand.
ACACGAACGGCAGTTGTGCTTTTTAAGCCACCAGCCGGAGGTGCGATCCGCCGCGCCGCGTGGTCAGTTGCACCTTGGCAAGCCCAGGGACGCTTGCCAAGCGTTCCGCGAGTTCGCCATCCAGATGAAAACCGCGTCCGAGCCGGACCTGCGGATCGCTTTCCAGCCCGGTGCGCAGGGTGGCGATGACTTCGCCTGTTCCGCCCGGCTCGCCAAGCTCCAGCCGAAGCACATCGAGGCCGGCCTGATCCTCGACGTCCACGGTCAGAAGCATCCGCGCCTCGCTGGTGACCTTTTCGAGCGGCACGCCGCCTCGCACGGTGATCCGGGGCGGTTCGTCGGGGCTCGGGCTGTCGAGTTCGACCTGCAAGAGGATGCAGGTGCCGTCCTTCGCCCATTGCTCGAAGCTGGCGACCAGCGATTCCTCGAAGCAGGCGGCGCTGAACTGGCCGCTGGAATCGGAGAAATCGGCGCGCACGAAGGGTTTGCCCTTGCGGGTGGTCCCCTTGTTCACCTTCTCGACCATCGCCGCCATCACCGCGTTGGCGCGGCCACCGGTCGGTGCTCCGCCGCTCATCAGCGAGGCGAAGCTGCGCGCGCCATTGGCGCTGGCGACCGCGCGCCATGCCTCGACCGGATGGGCGGAGAAGTAGAAGCCGAGGTTTTCGCGCTCCTTGGCCATGCGCTCGGCACGGGACCAGGGCTCGACCTCCTTCAGCCGAAGCGTGTCGGTCTGCTGGTCCTCCCCGCCGAACAGGCCGTGCTGGCCACTGCTGCGTTCGCGCTCGGCCGCGTCCGCCACTGCCAGTAGCAGGTCGGAGTTGGCATAAACCTTCGCGCGGTCGGGCTCGAACTCGTCGAGCGCGCCGGCCGCCGCCAGCGCCTCCAGCCCGCGCGAGTTGAGCGCGCCCTTGGGCAACCGCTCGAACAGGTCCTTGAGGCTTTCGAACGGCCCCCTCGCCTCGCGGTCGGAGACGATCGCCTCCATCGCTTTCTCGCCGACGTTGCGGATGCCCGCGAGCGCATAGCGCACGGCATAGCCCCCGTCGGTCTGCTCGACGGTGAATTCGGCCTCCGAATGGTTCATGCTCGGCGGCAGGATCGCGATCCCGCCACGGCGCGCATCGTCCACGAACACCGCCAGCTTTTCCGACTGATGCATATCGAAGCACATCGAGGCGGCGAAGAACTCCTCCGGGTAATGCGCCTTAAGCCAGCCGGTCTGGTAGGCAAGCAGCGCATAGGCGGCGGCGTGCGACTTGTTGAAGCCGTAGCCTGCGAACTTGTCGATCAAGTCGAACAGCTCGTTGGCCTGCTTCGCATCGATGCCTGACACGGCCTTGCAGCCATCGACGAAGCGCTGCCGTTGCGCATCCATCTCGGCCTGCACCTTCTTGCCCATGGCGCGGCGCAGCAGGTCCGCATCGCCCAGCGAATAGCCGGCGAGGATCTGCGCCGCCTGCATGACCTGTTCCTGGTAGACGAAGATGCCATAGGTTTCGGCGAGGATGCCCTCGAGCCTGGGGTGCGGGTACTCGATCGGCACCTCGCCCGCCTTGCGCTTCCCGAACAGCGGGATGTTGTCCATCGGACCCGGGCGATAGAGCGAGACAAGCGCGATGATGTCGCCGAAATTGGTCGGCTTCACCGCGGTCAGCGTGCGGCGCATTCCTTCCGATTCGAGCTGGAACACGCCCACCGTGTTGCCGCTCTTCATCAGCTCGTAGACCGCCGGGTCGTCGAGCGGCAGGGCCGAAAGATCTATGGCAACGCCGCGCTTCCCGAGCAGTTCGACCGCCTTCTGAAGCACCGACAGCGTCTTCAGGCCAAGAAAGTCGAACTTCACGAGGCCCGAGCTTTCGACGTGCTTCATGTCGAACTGCGTCACCGGCATGTCCGAGCGCGGATCGCGGTAGAGCGGCACGAGCTGCGCCAGCGGCCGGTCCCCGATCACGACGCCCGCCGCATGGGTCGAGGAGTTGCGCGGGAACCCCTCCAGCTGCATTGCCAGATCGACGAGGCGTTTGACCTCGTTGTCGTTCTCGTATTCGCGGCGGAAATCGGCCGCGCCGTTGAGCGCCCGCTTCAGCGTCCACGGGTCGGTCGGATGGTTGGGCACCATCTTGCACAGGCGATCGACGTGGCCGTAGCTCATCTGCAGGATGCGCCCCGTGTCGCGGAGCACCGCGCGCGCTTTCAGCTTGCCGAAGGTGATGATCTGGGCGACGTGATCGTGGCCATATTTCTTCTGGACATAGCGGATCACCTCGCCGCGGCGGGTTTCGCAGAAATCGATGTCGAAGTCCGGCATCGAGACGCGTTCCGGGTTAAGGAAGCGTTCGAACAGCAGCCCGAGCTTCAGCGGGTCGAGGTCGGTGATGGTCAGTGCCCAGGCGACCACGCTGCCCGCGCCCGAGCCGCGCCCGGGGCCGACCGGAATGCCGTTATCCTTCGCCCATTTGATGAAGTCGGCCACGATCAGGAAGTAGCCGGGAAAACCCATCTGGTTGATGACCTGGACTTCGAAATCGAGGCGCTGGAAATAGACGGCCCGGTCCTCCTCGCCGAGGTCGTCATAGCGCGCCAGCCGCGCCTCCAGCCCGGCGCGCGCATCCTCGGCCAGCATCCGCGCCTCGCCTTCGAGGTCGCCGGCGAGGCTGGGCAGGATCGGCTTGCGGTAAGGCGGCGCGAAGGCGCAGCGCTGGGCGACCACCAGCGTGTTCTGCGTCGCCTCTGGAAGATCGGCGAAAATCTCTTCCATCATCCGCGCGCTCTTGACCCAGTTCTCCGGATTGGAGCGGGCGCGGTCCGCGGCATCGAGATGCGTTGAGCCGGCGATACACAGCATGGCGTCATGCGCCTTGTGCTGGTGCGGCTCCCCGAACTGGGCGGGATTGGTGGCGACGAGCGGGATGTCCCCCGCATATGCGAGGTCGATCAGAGCCGCCTCGGCCGCCTCTTCCACCGGATCGCCGCGACGGGCCAGCTCGATGTAGAGCCGACCCGGAAACAGGGCTTCCAGCCGCGTCAGCAGCGCCTCGGCATGGGCGGCCTGCCCGTCGGCCAGCAGCCGCGCCAGCGCGCCCTCGCCCGCGCCGGTGAGCGCAATCAGTCCCTCGGTCCGCCCGTCCAGATCCTCCAGCGCGATATGCGGATCGAGCGCCAGCGGCCGGTCGAGATGCGCGGCAGACACGAGATGGCAGAGATTGTCGTAGCCCGCCTCGTCCTGCGCAAAGAGCGGCAGGTAATCGACCTGCCGCCCCTCCTCGTCACGCGCGATACCCAGCAGCGTGCCGACGATGGGCTGCACGCCTTCGTCCATGCAGGCCTTGGCGAACATCACCGCGCCATAGAGGCCATTGCGGTCGCAGATCGCGATGGCGGGGAAGCCCCGCTCCTTCGCCAGCTTCGCCATGCCCTTGGGCTCGATCGCGCCTTCGAGCATCGAATAGGCGCTCATGACGCGCAAGGGGATGAAGGGGACGAAGGCCATCGCGACCACTGTAGGAATTGCGCAGGGATTCGCCAGCGTAGCCGATGGCGACTTTTGCACAGAACCGCACAAGGAACCGCGCCGCCTCGTGCGGGGATTTAGTCTGTCAAAGCAGCTTCTCTATGTCCTTGGCGATCGCTGCTGGAGCATCGGCCGGGCCATAACGTTTCACCACGTTCCCCTCGCGGTCGATCAGGAACTTGGTGAAGTTCCACTTGATCGCCTTCGAGCCCATCAGGCCGGGCGCCTCCGCTTTCATCCAGTCGAACAGCGGGCTGGCGCTGGCGCCGTTGACGTCTACCTTCGCCATCAGGGGAAAGGTGACGCCGAAATCGACCTTGCAGAACTCCGCGATCTCGTCGGCATCGCCGGGTTCCTGCCCGCCGAACTGGTTGCAGGGAAAGGCCAGCACCTCGAAGCCGCGATCCTTGTACGTCTCGAACAGCTTTTCCAGCCCGTCATATTGCGGGGTGAAGCCGCATTTGCTCGCGGTGTTGACGACCAGCAGCACCTTACCGAGCTTGTCCCCGAGATCGAGGTCCTCCCCGCGATTGGTCGTCACGGTGAAATCGGCGATGGTGGTCATGCCCGGAACTCCTCCAGCAGCCCGTCGTGCAAGCGTACCACGCGGTCCATCTGCGCGGCCAGCCGCTCGTTGTGCGTGGCGATGAGCGCGGCGCTGCCGGTGCCCCTGACAAGCGCGAGAAACTGGTCGAGGACCTTGTCGGCGGTTTGCTCGTCGAGATTGCCAGTCGGCTCGTCCGCCAGCACGAGGTCCGGCCGGTTGGCGAGCGCACGTGCGACCGCAACGCGCTGTTGCTCTCCGCCCGAGAGCTGGCTCGGGCGGTGATCGAGCCGCTGCGCGAGCCCCAGCGCGCCCAGCAGCTCCTCGGCCCGCGCCTCGGCCTCGGCGCGCGGCTTCCCCGCGACGAGCTGCGGCAGCACGACGTTCTCGCGCGCATCGAAATCGGGAAGGAGGTGGTGGAACTGGTAGACGAAGCCGAGATGATTGCGCCGCAGCACGGTGCGCGCACGGCTGTCGGACTGGTCGGCGCGGGCACCGGCGATGGTGATCTCGCCCCCGAAGCCGCCTTCGAGAAGGCCGACCGCCTGGAGCATCGTGGATTTGCCCGATCCCGACGGCCCGAGCAGGGCGACGATCTCGCCCGACATCACTTCGAGGTTGACCCCGCGCAGCACGTCGATGCGCGTGCCGCCCTGGATGAAGCTGCGCGTCACATTGCGCAGCGAGACGACGGGTGCGCCGCTATTCATAGCGCAGCACCTCCACCGGGTCGGTGCTTGCAGCTTTCCACGCCGGGTAGAGCGTCGCGAGGAAGCTCAGGACAAGCGCCAGCAGCACGATCAGCGCGATCTCCACCGGATCGGCACGGGCGGGCACAGTCGAGAGGAAACGCACCTGCGGGTCCCACAGCTCCTGCCCGGTCAACTTGCCGATCCCGGCGACGATACCCTCGCGGAAATAGAGCACCACGGATCCGAGAATCAGCCCGGCGACGGTGCCGATCGCCCCGACGGTGAAGCCGGTGGTGACGAAGATCTTGATCAGGCTCTGCCGCGTCGCGCCCATCGTCCGCATGATCGCGATGTCGCGGGTCTTGGCGCGGACCAGCATGACGAGGCTAGACAGGATGTTGAAAGCAGCCACCAGGACCATGAAACTCAATGCGAAAGCCATCGCCACCCGCTCGACCTGCAAGGCTTCGAACAGCGAGGCGTTGATCTGGCGCCAGTCGGAGAGCAGCGCTTTGCCCGCCAGCTTGCGCTGCACCGGGGCGAGGATATCCCCCACCCGGTCCGGGTCGGTCACCTTGATTTCGATCATGCCGATCTGGTCGCCCAGCAGCAGCAGCGTCTGCGCCTCGGTCATCGGCATGACGACGAATTTCTCGTCATAGTCGTAAATGCCGACCTCGAAGATCGCCGCCACCTCGTAGCCGACCTGGCGGGGGACCGTGCCGAAAGGCGTGCTGCGCCCGGCCGGGTTGATGACGGTGATGACGTCGCCCACCCGCGCGCCGAGGTTTTCGGCGAGGCGGGCGCCGATCATCACCTTGCCCGCACCCGGCTGAAGCGCGGCGAGATTGCCGATCACCACCTTGTCGGCCATCTTGCGGATGTCGGCCTGGGTATTGCCGCGCACGAGCACGCCTTCTACGCGGCCGTTGAAAGTGACCAGCAGCGGCTGTTCGATCAGCGGCGAAGCCTCGATGACCTCGGGCGTCGCGCGGACCTCGGCAAGGATCTGCTGCCAGTCGTCGAGCCGCCCACCATAGGCCTGGACGATCGCGTGGCCGTTCAGCCCGACGATCTTGTCCATCAGTTCGGCCCGGAAGCCGTTCATCACGCTCATCACGATGACCAGCATCGCAACCGACAGCATGACGACGCCGATCGAAATGCCCGCGACGAGCGCGATGAACGCCTCGTTCCTGCCGGGCAGCAGGTACCGCTTGGCGATGGTCCATTCGAAGGGGGAGAGGATCAAGTCTGGTCCCGGTCTCTGGTTCTCGCGGCGGGCCTTAGGCAGGCGCGACTGAACGCGCAATGGCGATGCAAGGCAGTTGCATCGGCCTTGTAATCATCCCGCAACATCGCCATTGGCGTCTACCCAGGCTGGCTGCACCGGGCGACCCATGAACTTCACCGATCCCTTCTGCGACGCGGATGGCGACAAGCTGCGCGAGGAATGCGGCATTTTCGGCGCGATCAATGCCGCCGATGCCGCCGCGGCGACCGCGCTCGGCCTCCATGCGCTGCAACATCGCGGGCAGGAAGCCGCCGGCATCACCAGCTTCGACGGGCATGAATTCTACTCGCGCCGCGGGCTCGGCCATGTCGCGGAGAATTTCTCTGCCGCCGAGGCGATCGCCGAACTGCCGGGCTTCATGGCCGCGGGCCATGTCCGCTATTCCACCACCGGCGGCGCTGGGCTGAGGAACGTGCAGCCCCTGTACGCGGAACTCGCCAGCGGCGGCTTCGCGGTCGCGCACAACGGTAACATCTCCAACGCCCAGATGCTGCGCGACGATCTTGTCCGGCGCGGCGCGATCTTCCAGTCGACCAGCGACACCGAGGTGATCATCCACCTCGTCGCCACCAGCCGCTATCCGACCATCACCGACCGGCTCGTCGATGCGCTGCGCCTTCTCGAAGGCGCCTATTCGCTGATCGTTATGACGCGCGAGGGGATGATCGCCTGCCGCGACCCGCTCGGAATCCGACCTCTGGTGATGGGTCGGATCGGCGATGCGACTGTCTTCGCCAGCGAGACGGTTGCGCTCGACGTGGTCGGGGCGGAGGTCGTGCGCGAGGTCGAACCGGGCGAGCTGGTGCGGATCGATTTCGACGGCAACGTCCATTCGCTTCATCCCTTCGGCACGCACCGCCCGCGCCCCTGCATCTTCGAGCACGTCTACTTCAGCCGCCCCGACAGCGCCTTTGCCGGCCGCAGCGTCTACGAGGCACGCAAAGCCATCGGTGCGGAGTTGGCGCGCGAGGCGCCGGTCGAGGCCGACTTCGTGGTCCCCGTGCCCGACAGCGGCGTGCCCGCGGCGATCGGCTATGCGTCCGCCTCGGGCATCCCGTTCGAGCTCGGCATCATCCGTTCGCACTATGTCGGACGCACCTTCATCCAGCCGTCGGACGGCGCGCGCCACGCGGGTGTCAAGCGCAAGCACAACGCCAATCGCGGGCTCGTGGAAGGCAAGCGCATCGTGCTGATCGACGATTCCATCGTGCGCGGCACCACCTCGATGCAGATCGTCGAGATGATGCGCGATGCGGGCGCGATCGAGGTGCATTTCCGCGTCGCCAGCCCGCCGACCGCGCACAGTTGCTTCTACGGCGTCGATACGCCCGAGCGCTCCAAGCTGCTCGCCGCGCGCATGGAACTCGAGCCGATGCGCGAATTCATCAAGGCCGACAGCCTCGCCTTCGTCTCGATCGACGGGCTTTATCGCGCCGTCAGCGGGGCCGGACGCGACAACAGGCAGCCGCAGTTCTGCGACGCCTGCTTCAGCGGCGAATATCCGACTTCCCTGACCGACCTCGCCCGGCGCGAGGACAGGCTCGCCCAGCTCTCCTTCCCCGTCGACAAGGTCGCCTGAGTTCCATGACTTCCGACAAGCCGCTTTCCGGCAAGACCGCGCTGGTCACCGGCGCAAGCAAGGGCATCGGTGCCGCCACCGCACAGGCACTCGCCGCGGCCGGGGCCCATGTCGTCCTGACCGCCCGCGACGTGAAGGCGCTCGAAGCGGTCGAGGATGCGATCCACGACGCCGGCGGCACCGCGACCATCGCGCCGGTGGACCTGACCGAGACCGACGGCGTGCCCCGCCTCGCCGCCGCACTCGCTGGGCGGTGGGACACGCTCGACATCATGGTGATCTCGGCCGCCTATCTGCCGATGCTCGGCCCGGTCACGCAGATCGACCCCAAGCAGTTCGGCCAGGCGGTCACGATCAACCTGCTGGCGACGCAGGCCCTGCTCGCGAGTTTCGACCCGCTGCTCAAGCGCGCCGAGGCCGGGCGGGTGATCGGGCTGACCAGCAGCGTGGGTGCGGAGCCGCGCGCCTATTGGGGCGCCTATGGCGCGACCAAGGCCGCTTTCGACAACCTGCTCGACGTCTATGCGGAGGAGGTCGGCAACATCAGCGCGGTTCGCGTCGCGATCCTCGATCCTGGCGCCACCCGCACGCAGATGCGGGCCAAGGCCTATCCGGGCGAGGACCCCAAGAGCGTGAAGGAACCTTCGGTCGTGGCGGACCGCATCGTGGAACTGCTTATCGGCGATTATTCGAATCGTCACCGCGAGCGGGTGTAATTAGCGCGTTAACCACAGGTGGTGGCGCTTCGGTAATCGTGATCCGCCATTCTGTGCCCTGCGCGGGTGTGTGGGGGCGCCAGTCGCGTGACCATTGTCACGGAAAAAGAGCCGAGCCATGTCTTACGCAACCAGCGAACGCTACACCCTCGCAGCGCAGGAGGATCGCTGTTCCCCGCGCACCAAGCTGACCATTCCGGGGCAGCTTCGCGCTTCGGGCGGACGCGCTTTCCAGACCGTGGTGCACGACCTCTCGATCTCCGGCTTCAGCGCCGCGGCGATCAACCGGATGCACGAGGGCCAGGTCTGCTGGCTCACGCTGCCTGGCCTCGAATCGCTCCAGGCACAGGTCGTGTGGTGGGAGAACTGCCAGGTCGGTTGCGCTTTCACCGAGCTCCTGAGCCCGATCGTGCACGACAACATCCTAGCGCGCTACGCCGGCGAAGGAGCCTACCGCTCTCCGTATTGACGGATCACGGCTTCACTGCTGCGATAACGTCGGCGAGCATGGTGCGGCGCGCATCGGTCAGCGCCTTGGCCGTTGCGGTCGGATAGTTCGAGACCACGGCGATCACCAGCTTCTGCTCGGGCACGATGGTGATTGCCTGGCCGAAGATGCCCTGCGCGCCGAAGCCCTGCGGATAGACCCACCACTGGTAGCCGTAGCCATAGCCGCCACCGAAATCGACGGCGCGGCCGCCCGCCTTCTCGAACCAGCCTGCCGGCACACTGGGCTGCGCGCCTTCGAGCACCCACTGGCCCATCCGCGCATAATCGGACAGGCGCAGACTGACGCAGCAGCCGCCGATATTTCCGCCGGTCAGATCCTGCATCCAGAACAATCCGCCTGCAAAGCCCGCCGGCCCGACGATCTTCTCCGCCGCATAGGCCGCGAGCGACTTGCCCGTCGCCCGCTCCACGATCAGGCCGAGGAGATTGGTCTCGAGCGTCTTGTAGACCCACTTCTGCCCCGCCGGCGCCTCGCGCTTCAACGTGCGCGCATAGGTGACCGCCTGCGATTCTCCCGTCACCGGCGCGATCGCCAGCATCCGCGCGACATCGCTGTCGGGATCGGCGTAATCCTCGTTCCACGCAACGCCCGAAGTCATGGTGGCGACCTGGCCCACGGTGACGCCGTCATAGGCAGTGTGGGCGAGTTCCGGCAGGATCGCGGTGACGGGCGTGTCGATGCTGGCGATCCGCCCATCGCGGATCGCCGCGCCCAGCAAGGTCGAGGTGAAGCTCTTGGCGACAGAGAAGCTGGTCCAGCGCTCGGTCGGTGTGAAGCCAAGCGTGTAGTCTTCGAAAACGATCCTGCCATCCTTCAGGACCATCAGCCCCGCGGCCTGGGTTTCGGCCATGAACGCGCGCAGCTTCGCCCTGGTCTCGGCTGGAAGCGATTGGGCCGCCCTGGGCAGCGCGCGCGGTCGCGCGGCAGCGGCGACCTCAAGCCCCGGGAAGGATTTCTCCATCGCCCGGAAGGCGGCGGAGCGACGCTCGCTGCTCCAGAACAGAAGCGAATCCTTCGCGTCGAAGCTCGGCATCCGGGCCGGCGTCGACTGTGTGACCGCCGGGACGGCAGCGCTCAGGCGTGGTGGCGCGTCCGCCTGGGCCGTCGCGCATCCGGCGAGTGCCAGCGCCGATGCCCATCCCGAGATTATCCTGCCGATGGTCATGGTCATCTGTCCCGTTTCACCAGTGTAACCTGGTGCACATCGATCCCGCCGCCCCGGAATCCGCCCTCGCAATACAAGAGGTAGAATCGCCACAGCTCGACGAAACGCGCGTCGAAACCCGGCGGCAGGCAGCCCTCCACCACAGCATTGTTGAAGTTCACCCGCCAGGTCTTGAGCGTTTCGGCATAGTCGGGCCCGAAATCGACCTGATCCTGCCACGCCAGGCCACGCGCTTCGGCGAGGCGGCGGAACTCGCTCGTGCGAATCAAGAGCCCGCCCGGGAAGATATACGCCTGGATGAAGTCGGCACTCGCCGCGTAGGCGTCGAAAAGATCGTCGCGGATCGAGATGAACTGGATTGCCGCGCGCCCGCCGGGTTTGAGGTTGCGCGCGACGCAGTCCATGAACGTCGGCCAGTATTCGCGGCCCAATGCCTCGACCATCTCGACGCTGACGATGCCGTCATAGCTGCCTGCGGTGTCCCGATAATCCTGCTTGAGGAAGCGCGGACCCATGTGGTGCCGCCTCGCCCACGCAAGCTGCGCATCGGACAGGCTGATCGCGTCGACCTCGGCACCGCGATCGGCGAGATGACCCGCCAGACCGCCCCAGCCGCAGCCGATCTCCAGCACCGTCCGCGCCGCTCCGAGACGCTCACCGAGCGCCGCCCATTTCCGGTGCTGCGCCGCCTCCAGCCCGTCGGCCCCGACATCCAGCGCGCTCGAATAGCTCATCGTCGGGTCGAGCCAGGCGGCGTAGAAATCGTTGCCGAGGTCGTAGTGCGCGGCGATGTTCTTCTGCGCCCCCGCCGGGGTATTGCGGTTGAACAGGTGGGCGAGCTTCAGCGCGAAGCGGAACGGCCCCTTGGCGCGCGCGGTATCCCCCAGCGTGCCGGCGTGCTGCATGAACAGCGCGAACAGCGGCACCGGGTCGGAACTCCACCATTCGCCCGCCTCCCAGCCCTGGAACAGCCCGACCGAGCCATTGATCGCAACGCGCAACAGCCCACGCCAGTCGCGCAGTTCCACGGTGCATTCGAACCCCGGCGCGCGGCCGCCGAGCCTGACGCGGCTGCCATCGGGCAGTGTTCCGTGAACAGTGCCGCTCGGCAGCCCCCGGTCGATGCGGGCAAGAACCTTCTCCAGCCCCGGCGCCAGCACGCGGGCCAGCAGGCCGGGTTCGCGCGCGAAACGGCGCGACCCTTCCAGCAATTCGCGACCGCGTATGGTTGTTACGGCATCCATCGCCGCGTCCTTTGCACGCGTTTCTGCCGCGCTCAATCCTTCGCCTTGCGATAGGCGTCCAGCGCCCGCTCTCGCGCCGCCTTGTGCCCGATTATCTGCGCCGGATAGTCTCCGCGCTTGCCGTCCGGAGGATCGTGGATGTCTGCATCATCGAGCCCGGCCAGCTCCGGCACATGTTCGCGGATATAGGCGGCCGCGTCGAACTTCTCGCTCTGCGTGATGGGCGCCATGATCCGGCTGAACATGTTGGAATCGACGCCCGTGCCGCTGATCCACTGCCAGTTGACGCCATTGTTGCCATAGTCGGCGTCAACGAGGCAGTCCCAGAACCATTGCTCGCCGCGCCGCCAGTCGATCAGGAGATTCTTCACGAGGAAGCTCGCCGCGATCATGCGGACGCGGTTGTGCATCCAGCCGGTCTGCCAGAGCTGGCGCATCCCGGCATCGACGATAGGGTAGCCGGTCATGCCCTTGGTCCATGCCGCGAAGTCGGCCTCGGCGGCCTTGCCGCTGCGCCACAGGCCGGAATAGCCGTCGCGATAGCTCCTGCTCGGGTAATCCGGGAATTGCGCGATGGTCTGCTGGGCGTAATCGCGCCAGATCAGTTCCTTCTCGAAGGTTTTCCAGCCCTTGCTGCGGCCACTTGAGAGGTGGTGCCAGACCTGCACCGGCGAGATCTCGCCCCAGTGGAGGTGCGGCGAGAGGCGGCTGGACAGGCTCTGCGAGGGCAGGTTGCGGCCCGTGTCGTAGCCCGCGACATCCCCGGCCCAGTCCTCGAGGCGCTCGAGCGCGGCACCCTCGCCCACCTGCCAGAAGGCGCGCATTCCGCCCGCCCAGTCGGGCCTGGTCGGCAGCAGCTTCCAGTCCGCGAGGTCGTCGGACTTCGGCCATGTCTCCGGCAAGGGGATCGTCTCGGGCTCGGGCAATTCGTCGCGCGGCGGCATCTGCGCCAGCACTGCCTTCGAGAACGGGGTGTAGATCTTGTAGGCGCCGCCCGAGCCCGTCTGCACGGCGCCCGGCTCGGCGAGGTAGTTGCCGTCGTGGAGTTCGAGCGTGCAGTCGTCGGGCAGCGCCTCCCGTAGCTCGGTCTGCGCCTTGCGCCACCACGGCTCGTAATGGCGGATGGCGTGGACGGCGGCGGCGCCGGTTTCCTTGGCCAGCGCGGCGAGTACCGTCGGCGCATCCCCCCTGCGCAGCACGATGCGCGAATGGCGGGCGCCGAGGCTCTTCGCCAGGCTTTCGAGCGAATGGTGAAGCCACCACCGCGAGGCACCGCCATAGGCATGGTCGCCCGCGAAAGCGTCGTCGAGCACATAGACCGGGATGACCGGTCCAGCCTCCGCCGCGGCATGGAGCGCGGGCTGGTCCGCCATGCGCAGGTCGCGCCGCAGCCAGACGATGTGGGGGGAACTCATGCCGCCCTAACCCTTGCCCGCACGCCCGGGTTCCGTGCGTACCCCGGGGCAGAACCGCGGCGGCAGTGCGACAGAGAATCGGCTCGCGCTGCGCGGATCGGAGAAACGTGTATCAGCGAGAAGCAGGTAACGTCGGTTTGGAGCGCCAGCGCGGGTATGGCGCGGCCGGTCGTCCGCTTGAGTCCCGCCTGGCCGATCAGCGCGCCGACCAGGCTGTGCGTGAGGTTGTCCACCCCTACTCCGCCCGGTTCGGACGAGACATGGACCAGGTGTTACACGGTCCAGCGGCAAAAAACGTCACCATGCGCGCAAACCCGTCACCTTCACGCGATCAGGGCAGGAAAAATGCAGCGTCCATGGTGTTTTGCTAGCGCATCGCACGCTCCGCAGGAAAGGCGAAAGACGCACCGGGGAACGCCTGCCGGGTCGCGGCGGTTGTCATCCCCATGCACCCTTTCCACACCGACCTCGTCCAGCCGACCGAACCGCCGATCCCCGCCGAAACGGTACGCCTGCCCGAACGCGGTTTCCGCATCAGTCGGACCAAGGCGCTGATCGTATCCGCGCTGTGCTGGGCGGGCTGGTCGGCGATAGTTTGGGCGGTGCTGAACCACCGGACCGGCGCACTCGACAGCTCCGGTCTGATGTGGCTGCGTAGCGGCCCGGACTTTGGCGCACTCGGCCCCGGCTACATAACCGAAGCCGTCAGGGACATGACCGCACTCGGCGGCGTCCTTCTGAGTACCCTTGCCACCATCGCTGCCGTCGTCGCGCTGCTGTTTCTCAGGCTGCGGCGCGAGGCGCTGCTCTTCGCCGCCACGGTCTTCTTCGGCTGGATGCTGAACAACACCATGAAGGCGCTGGTCGGGCGCGAGCGGCCGAACCTCGTTCCGCACCTCACCGATGCCTCGGGCATGAGTTTTCCGAGCGGCCACAGCTTCGCCAGCGCCATGATCTACATCGGCATGGCGCTCGCCTTTGCCTCGATGAGCCGACGTCACTCGGTGCGCTACACGCTGATCGGGACGGCGATGGCGGTGTCGATGCTGATTGCCTGGAGCCGTGTGATGCTGGGCGTCCATTACCCCAGCGACGTGATCGCCGGGTGGCTGGGCGGCGCGGGCTGGGTCTTCCTCGCCTCCGCCCTCCTCTACGCGCCCGCCAGGGCTGCCGCAGACAGCGAAACCGCGCGCAAGCTCGATCCGACCCGTCAAATGACGGTTCCGGCGGAGTAGCGTCACTCCCCCTCCCGTTCTTGTCGAGCGAAGTCGAGACAAATGCGCGCGGCATCTCGACTTCGCTCGATGCGAACGGAATAGTGTGTACGTGAACAAAGTCGACGCCCTGATCATCGGCGGCGGCCACAACGGCCTCGTCTGCGCTTTCTATCTCGCCCGCGCCGGCCTCAAGGTCCGCGTTCTGGAACGGCGTGACGTGGTCGGCGGCGCGGCGGTGACAGAGGAATTCGCGCCCGGCTTCCGCAACTCTTCCGCCAGCTACACCGTCAGCCTGCTGCGCCCGAAGATCATTGCCGATATGCGCCTGCACGATCGGGGCTTGCGGATTCTCGAACGCGACCTGTCGAACTTCCTGCCGTTCGAGAGCGACTACCTCAAGCTCGGCGGCGGGATGGCGCGCACCCAGGCGGAGTTCGCGCGTTTCAGCGCAGCCGATGCGGCGGCCTACCCTGCATACGATGCTGCGCTGGAAAAGGTCGCGAAGGTGCTCCGCGATCTCGCGCTCGAGACGCCGCCCAATGCCGGCGGCGGGCTGGCGACGCTGGCGGCGGGCGCGCGGCAGGGCTGGCCGATCGCGAAGCTTTCGCTGGAGGCGCAGCGCGACCTGCTGGCGGTGTTCACGAAATCCGCGCGCGAGTTCCTGGAAGGCTGGTTCGAAGACGACCGCGTCCGCAGCGCCTTCGCCTTCGACGCGGTGGTCGGCAATTACGCCGGAGTCTCCACACCGGGCAGCGCCTATGTCCTCCTCCACCACGTCTTCGGCGAGGTGAACGGCAAGCCCGGCGCCTGGGGCCACGCGGTCGGCGGCATGGGCGCGATCACGCAGGCGATGGCCAGCGCCTGCCGCGATGCAGGCGTCGAGATCAGCCTGGAGAGCCCGGTCGAACGGGTGCTGGTGGATGGAGGGAAGGCCGCAGGCGTGCGGCTCGAGAGCGGGGAGGAGATCGCAGCGAGACTGGTGGCCGCCAATGTCGGGCCCGCCCTGCTCTATCGTCGCATGGTGGACCGTTCCGATCTTCCCCCCGACTTCCGCTGGCGCATGGGGCAGTTCAGGACCGGCAGCGGCACATTCCGCATGAATGTCGCCCTGTCGGAACTGCCGAGCTTTACCGTGCTGCCGGGCCGCGCGGAGGCCGAGCATCACCGCGCCGGCATCGTGATCGCGCCGGGGCTCGACTACATGGACGCAGCCTTCGACGACGCCAAGGCCTTGGGATGGTCGAGGAAGCCCATCGTCGAAATGCTGATCCCCAGCACGGTGGACGACAGCCTCGCCCCGCCCGGCGCCCATGTCGCCAGCCTGTTCTGCCAGCAGTTCAACCCCGAGCTCGACTGGGACTCCCATCGCGAGAGGGTCGCCGATCTCATCATCGACACCGTCGATGGCCATGCGCCCGGCTTCAAGGCGAGCGTGGTGGCACGCCAGATCCACTCGCCGCTCGATCTCGAACGCAAGTTCGGGCTCGTCGGCGGGGACATATTTCATGGCCGCATGAGCCTCGACCAGCTCTGGGCCGCGCGCCCGGTGCTGGGGCAAGGCGATTACCGCTCGCCGATCCGGGGGCTCTACATGTGCGGTTCGGGCACCCATCCCGGCGGGGGTGTGACGGGCGCGCCGGGGCACAATGCGGCGCGGGAAATCCTGAAGGACCGCGGCCTCCTCGGGCGGCTGCGCGCGCGGTTCTAGCCGCTTGCGAAAGCGCGGCGTTTCGCGCACCCGTAAGGGATGGCAACCGACCTCGCGCCCGCCCTCGCCCGCCTTGGCGCAGCCCTTCGCGGGGTGCCGCGCACAATTGCAGCGCGATGTGCCAAGGGTGCCTCGCCCGACGATTTCCAGGCCGCGCTTTACGACCTGGCGATAAGCTACGCCGACCTGCGCGCGGCGCAGGTGCTGGCAGAGAGGTGGGAGGCGCTGAGCGACCTCGACCGCGGCCTCGCGACGCTGTTTGCAAGCGATATTGCCGTCGAAGCGCTGGATTGGCTCGAGAGCGCGCACGCCGACCTCGAACTGCCGCTCGATACGCTTCTCGATTTACGTGCCTCACCCGAGATCGCCGCGCTGCGCCGCTCGGGCCGCTTCGCCGCCGAGCTTGGCGCGCGAGTGGCGGCGGGCGAGCCGACCGGCAGCGTCGCTCTCGACGAGGACACCGCCATGGCCGCCGAGGCCTTCCGCCGTTTCGCCGCCGATGTCGTCGCCCCGCAGGCGGAACGCATTCATCGCGAGAACCTGACCGTGCCGGAAAGCCTGCTCGCGCCCTTGCGCGACATGGGCGTCTTCGGCCTCTCGATCCCCGCCCGCTACGGCGGCAGCGCGGGAGAGGACGACAACACCCCGCTGATGGTCGCCGTGACCGAGGCGCTGAGCGCGGGTTCGCTGGCGGCGGCGGGCAGCCTCATCACCCGGCCCGAAATCCTCGCGCGCGCGCTGCTGGCCGGCGGGACCGAGGCGCAGAAGGCGGACTGGCTGCCGCGTATTGCAGCCGGCGACCCGCTCTGCGCCATCGCGATCACCGAGCCCGACTACGGCTCCGACGTCGCCTCGCTCGCCCTGCGCGCCACGAAAGTCGAGGACGGGTGGCGACTCGACGGGGCGAAGACCTGGTGCACTTTCGCGGGGAAAGCGGGCGTGCTGATGGTCGTCGCGCGGACCGACCCGGATCGCAGCAAGGGCCACCGCGGGCTGAGCCTCCTGCTCGTCGAAAAACCCGCATTCGACGGCCATGATTTCCGTGTCGAGCAGCCCGCCGGAGGCACGCTGACCGGGCGCGCGATCCCGACCCTGGGTTATCGCGGGATGCACAGCTTCGACCTCGCCTTCGACGGGCTCCTCGTGCCCGAGAAGAACCTCATCGGCGAACAGAGCGGCGAAGGTCGCGGCTTCTACCTGACGATGGCGGGCATGACCGGCGGGCGCATCCAGACCGCGGGCCGCGCGCTCGGGGTCATGCGCGCCGCGCTCGACGCTGCGATCGGCTATGCCAGGGATCGCCGCGTGTTCGGCGCGCCGCTCGCCAGCTACCAGCTCACGGCCGTCAAGCTCGCCCGCATGGCGGCCCGCCACGCCGCCTGCCGCCACCTCGCCTATGCGGTCGCCGCCGATCTCGACGCCGGTGGCGACAGCGCCGACGCCAGCCTCGCCAAGCTGATCGCCTGCCGCGCCGCCGAATGGGTGACGCGCGAGGCGCTGCAGATCCACGGCGGCATGGGCTATGCCGAGGAAAGCGCCGTCAGCCGCTACTGGGTGGACGCGCGCGTGCTCTCGATCTTCGAAGGCGCCGAGGAAACGCTGGCGCTAAGAGTCGTTGCGCGCGGGCTGCTGGAGAGCAGCCCGGCAGGCAAGGAGACCGGCAGATGAAGATCGTATTCGCCCTGTTCCCGAACGTCACCCAGCTCGATTTCACCGGCCCGGCGCAGATCCTGTCCCGCCTGCCGGGGGCGGCGATGATCGTCGCGGCGAGGACGCTGGAGCCGGTTCCCACCGACAGCGGTTTCGCGATCCTGCCGACCCATCGCTTCGACGAGGTCGCGCAGGCCGACATCCTCTGCGTTCCCGGCGGCCACGGCGTGCGCGAGGCATTGGGCGACGCCGAGACGATCGCCTTCCTGCGCGACCAGGCTCCGCGCGCGAAATGGGTGACGAGCGTATGCACCGGTGCCTTCCTGCTCGGCGCGGCGGGGTTGCTGGAGGGCAAGCGCGCGACCACGCACTGGGCCTATCACCATCTGCTGCCGCTGGTCGGCGCCGAACCCGTGGAGGCCCGCGTGGTCGAGGAGGGGCGCACGCTCACCGCAGGCGGAGTAACCTCGGGCATCGACTTCGCGCTCACGCTCATGGCGCGCGAGGCGGGGGAGGAGACGGCCCGCGCGGTGCAGCTGGCTCTCGAATACGATCCCGCCCCGCCGTTTGCTTCCGGGCACCCGGCACGCGCCGACGCTGCGACCACCGCAGGGCTGCGCGAGCGGGTCTATACCGAGGCTGCCGCGCGCATCGAGCAAGCGATCCTCGCCCACGCCTGATTTCCCCGTTGCCTCCGGACGCCCTTCTGATAGCTCCGGCAGTTCACACGGGGAGATCATCATGCGCCTTCACACCCTTCCGGCGGCATCGCTGCTGGCCCTCGCCGCGCCGCTTGCGGCCCAGACCGCCCCGATCATCCTGCCGGGTGCCCCGGGCCAGCCGTCGAGGATGCTGAGCGCCGCCGAGGCCATCAAGCTCGCCGACACGCGCTATTCGCCCGCGGACGCGATGTTCATGCAGATGATGATCGTCCACCACCAGCAGGCGCTCGACATGGCAAAGCTGGTCAAGGGCCGCACCAACAACCCCGCCATCCTCAAGATCGCGGACCGGATCGAAGCGAGCCAGAAGGACGAGATGAAATTCATGTCGACCTGGCTCCGGGACCGGAACGAGGAACCGAGCATGGCGGGCATGGGGCATGCCCATCACAATATGAAGGGCATGGCGAGCCCGGAGCAGATGATCGCCCTCGCCGCCGCCACCGGCACCGGGTTCGACCGCATGTTCCTCCAGCTCATGATCGCGCATCACCGCGGCGCGGTCGACATGGTGGACGATCTCAAGGGCATCTCCGGCTCGGCTTACGACCCCGTGATGTACGAATTCACCAACGATGTCGTGACCGACCAGAAGGCGGAGATCGACCGCATGAACGCCGTCGCGGCGAGTCTGTCGAGCGACCCGCGCGCCACCCTGGCCGCCGGTTTCCGCGACGCCGGGCAGGCGATCAGCAACCTGCGGCTGGTCGTCGCCCAGCCCAAGCCTGCCGGCTTCTTCGACCCGGCCAACCCGGCCCAGCTCCAGCCCGTGAAGCCGAAGAAGGACGGCGACAAGCCCAAGCCCAGCAAGGACGGCGAACCGCCCAAGCCCGAGTTCGGCGAGCGCGGGTCGCTGCTCGATTTCGCCAATACCGACATGGCGTTCAGCGGCGACATGCTGATCGCCGGAAGCTATCACGGCTTCAACGCCTACCGCCTCGGCAAGGACGGCGTGCCGCAGCTCATCAGCAGCACCGTCTGCCCCGGCGGTCAGGGTGACGTGTCGGTGGTCGGCAAACTGCTCATCATGAGCGTGCAGGACCGTCGCGCGCGCAAGGACTGCGGGCTCCAGGGCGTGAATGACCGGGTCAGCGAGGAGCGCTTCCGCGGCATCCGCATCTTCGACGTCTTCGACTGGCGCAATCCCCGCCAGGTCGGCCAGGTGCAGACCTGCCGAGGCAGCCATACCCACTCGATCGTGAGCGCCGACGCCCAGCGCATCGTGGTCTATAATTCGGGCACCAGCTACGTCCGCGACGAGAAGGAGCTGGCCGGCTGCTACAACACCGCCGGCGACGACACCGCGCTGTTCAGCATCGACGTGATCGAGATCCCCGTCGCCAATCCGGGCGCGGCGCGGATCATCGACCGCCCTCGCGTGTTCGCGAAGGACGGCCAGATCGCCGGTCTGTGGCGCGGCGGCGACCATGGCGACGGGACGCAGGACACCGAGATCACCGACATGTGCCACGACATCACCGTCTTTCCCGCGAAGAAGCTGGCGGCCGGCGCATGCTCGGGCAACGGCATCATCCTCGACGTCTCCGATCCGCTGAAGCCGAAGCGCATCGACGATGTGACCGACAAGGGCTTCGCCTACTGGCATTCCGCGACCTTCAACAACGATGGCACGAAGGTGCTGTTCACCGACGAATGGGGCGGCGGCGGGCGCCCGCGCTGCCAGGCGGGCGACCCGATGAACTGGGGCGCGGACGCCTTCTACTCCATCGAGGATCGCAAGCTGATCGCCAAGGGCCTCTACAAGCTGCCCGCGCCGCAGGGCGACAAGGAGAACTGCGTCGCGCACAACGGCTCGATCATCCCGGTACCGGGGCGCGATATCTTCGTGCAGGCCTGGTATCAGGGCGGCATCAGCGTGATCGATTTCACCGATCCGACGAAACCGTTCGAGATCGCCTATTTCGACCGCGGGCCGATCGACAAGGACCAGCTCGTCACCGGCGGATACTGGTCGGCCTACTGGTACAAGGGCCGCATCTACGCAACCGAGATCGCGCGCGGGCTCGACGTCTTCGCTCTCGAGCCGAGCGAATTCCTCACCAAGGAGGAAATCGCGGCAGCGGAAGGCGCGATCTATCCCGGCGACGTGTTCAACCCGCAGACCCAGACCGAGGTTACCTGGCCGACCGCGCTGGCCCAAGCAGCGGAAGCCAGCCGCAAGGGTCGCTGAGGAGCTTTCCCCCGGCGAGGTCGGCGAGGCGCGAAGCCTCGCCTGCCCGCTGCGCCTTCCAACCTCCCAAGCGGGTACGACGAGCTGTCGCCAAGCTTTGCCTTCCGCTCGGCGCAAAACTCGAACTCAACCAAAACGGCGCGGCCCGGTGAGGCCGCGCCTTCTTGTCGTCAGCGCTACTGCTCCGGAAAGCCGGCCCGGATTCAGGGCAGATCGGACTGCAGGTAGGCGATCACGTCGGCGCGATCCTGCGGCTTGGGAAGACCGGCAAAGACCATCTTGGTCCCAGGTATGACCCGCTGCGGATTCTCGAGGTACTGAAACAGTTTTTCGGGCGTCCAGGTTATGCCGCTGCTGCGGCTGGCTTCCGAATACTGGAAGCCCGCGACCTGATTCGCTTTACGGCCAACGACGCCGGCAAGCGAGGGCCCGATCCGGTTCACGCCCTCTTCGCGCGAGTGACAGGACTTACACTGCAAGAAAACCGCCTTGCCCTTCTCCGCGTCGCCCTTGAAATCGGCAAGCTTGGACCCGTCGACCGTATCGGTGTTGTCCGCCGCCGGCGCGGCACTCGGCGCGGCTGCGGCAGGGTCGGCCGCCGCGGTGGTCGCCGCCGGCGCTGTGGCGGTATCGGTCGCGGCGGGCTCGTCGGTCCCTCCGCTGCAACCCGCGACGACGATGGCCATCGCCGCCAAAATCATGAAGCTCTCGATTTTTCTCATGGACATCCCCTTTCGAAGCCACCTTGGCCCACAGCTCTCAGAGCCGACAACGCACGTCGGCCGGAATCGTGCGCGCGACAAGCAAAATCGGCACTGGACAGGGCGAACGGGTCTGATCGCCTTTTTTGGTCCAATGTCCCGACCTTCCATCCGTTGCGCGCAGCGGGGCACGGCCCTATGGCCGCCATCATCCCAGGATTCTGACGGAGCATCGCTGTGAAGGCGTTGATAAAGGCGAAAGCCGAAAAAGGCCTGTGGCTCGAGGACGTTCCGGAGCCCGAGGTCGGCCCCAACGACGTGAAGGTGAAAATCCTCCGCACCGCCATTTGCGGCACCGATATGCACATCTGGAAATGGGACGAATGGGCCCAGCGCACGATTCCCGTGCCGATGGTGGTCGGCCACGAGTTCTCGGGCCGCATCGTCGAGGTGGGGGAAAACGTCTCCAGCCTCGAGATCGGCCAGATCGTCTCGGGCGAAGGCCACGTCGTATGCGGTCGCTGCCGCAACTGCATGGCGGGCCGCCGCCAGATGTGCGCCCATGCGCAGGGCATCGGCGTCAACCGGCCGGGCGCCTTCGCTGAATATCTCGTCCTGCCGGCTGCCAATATCTGGGTGCACGATCAGTCGATCGACCTCGACATCGCCTCGATCTTCGATCCCTTCGGCAACGCCGTCCATACCGCCTTGCAGTTCGACGTGCTGGGGGAGGACGTGCTGGTCGTCGGCGCGGGTCCGATCGGGATCATGGCTGCAGCAGTGTGCCGCCACGCGGGCGCGCGCCACGTGGTCGTGAGCGACCTCAACGACCAGCGCCTCGATCTCGCGCGGCGCATGGGCGCCACCGCAACGATAAACCCCGGCAAGCAATCCATCGAAAGCGTACAGGCGGAGCTCGGCATGACCGAGGGCTTCGACGTGGGGCTGGAAATGTCGGGCTCGCAGCCGGGTCTCGCCTCGCTGATCGCAAGCATGGCGCATGGCGGACGGATCGCGATCCTCGGCCTGCCCGCCCAGCCGCCGACCATCGACATGGACAAGATCATCTTCTCGATGCTGACGCTGAAGGGGGTCTATGGCCGCGAGATCTTCGAAACCTGGTACAAGATGTCGGTCTTCATTCAGTCGGGGCTGGACCTGTCGCCGATCATCACCCACCGCTTCCCCGTCGACCGCTTCGAGGAGGGCTTTGCCGCGATGGCCTCGGGTGAGGCGGTGAAAGTCGTGCTGAACTGGGAGGAATGAGGCGGTGAGCGTTGCATTCTACGAGCATCTCGCGAGCGAACTCGATGCAATCGAGATGCAGGGGCTGGGCAAAAGCGAGCAGCAGATCACCTCGCCCCAGAGCGGCACGGTGACGCTGGGCGACCGGCAGGTATTGAACCTGTGCGCCAACAATTACCTCGGGCTCGCCGATCACCCCGAGATCATCGCCGCGAGCCGGGCGGCGCTCGACCAATACGGCTTCGGCATGGCGTCCGTGCGCTTTATCTGCGGCACGCAGGACCAGCACAAGGAGCTCGAGGCCAGCATCTCGGACTTCGTCGGGTTCGAGGACACGATCCTCTACCCCTCGTGCTTCGATGCGAATGGAGGGCTGTTCGAGACGCTGCTGGGGCCGGAGGACGCCGTCATCTCCGACGCGCTCAACCACGCCAGCATCATCGACGGAGTGCGGCTGTGCAAGGCGCAGCGCTACCGCTACGCCAATAACGACATGGCCGAGCTGGAAGCGCGGCTCAAGGAGGCAGACGCGGCCGGTGCCCGCTTCAAGCTCATCACCACCGACGGCGTGTTCTCGATGGACGGCTTCATCGCCCGCCTCGACGAGATCTGCGACCTTGCCGAGAAATACGGCGCGCTGGTGCATTTCGACGATTGCCACGCGACAGGCTTCCTTGGGCAGACCGGGCGCGGAACGCATGAATATCGCGGCTGCATGGACCGGGTGGACATCACCACGGGCACCCTCGGCAAGGCGCTGGGCGGCGCGAGCGGGGGTTACACCAGCGCCCGCAAGGAAGTGGTGGCGATGCTCCGCCAGCGCTCGCGGCCCTACCTGTTCTCAAACTCGGTGGCGCCGCCGGTGGTGGCGGGATCATTGAAGGCGCTCGAGCTGGCGCGGCGCGGCGAGCAGCGCGCGCGGCTCTGGGACAATACCGCCTATTTCCGCGGACAGCTGGAGGAGAACGGCTTCGACGTGCTGCCAGGCGAACACCCGATCATCCCGATCATGCTCTACGATGCGCGCAAGGCCTCCGACTTCGCCGCCGCATCGCGCGCCGCCGGGATCTACGTCACCGCGTTTTCCTTCCCGGTCGTGCCCAAGGGCCAGGCGCGCATCCGCACGCAGATGTCCTCGGCGCTGAGCCGTGACGATATCGACCGGGCGGTCGAGGTCTTCCGAACAGTCGCGCGCCAGCCCGCCTGAGGCGGCGCCGTCAGTTTCCGAGGATAGCGGGCAGGCGCAGCCCTTGCTCGCGCGCACAATCGATCGCCGTGTCGTAACCTGCATCGGCGTGGCGCATGACGCCTGTTGCCGGGTCGTTCCAAAGCACCCGTTCGAGCCGCCGCGCGGCGTCAGCGGTCCCGTCGGCGACGATCACCATACCCGCGTGCTGGCTGAACCCCATGCCGACCCCGCCGCCGTGGTGGAGGCTTACCCAGGTTGCCCCGCTGGCGGTGTTGAGCAGCGCGTTGAGCAGCGGCCAGTCGCTGACCGCGTCGGAGCCGTCGCGCATCGCCTCGGTCTCGCGGTTGGGGCTGGCGACCGAGCCCGAATCGAGGTGGTCGCGCCCGATGACCACCGGCGCCTTCAGTTCGCCCGACGCGACCATCTCGTTGAAGGCCATGCCCAGCCGGTGCCGGTCGCCGAGGCCGACCCAGCAGATCCGTGCCGGGAGGCCCTGGAAGGCGATACGCTCGCGCGCCATGTCGAGCCAGTTATGGAGATGGTGATTGTCGGGCAGCAGCTCCTTCACCTTGGCATCGGTGCGGTAGATGTCTTCCGGGTCGCCCGACAGCGCGGCCCAGCGGAACGGTCCGATGCCCCGGCAGAACAACGGGCGGATATAGGCCGGAACAAAGCCTGGAAATGCGAACGCGTCCTCCAGCCCCTCCTCCAACGCGACCTGTCGGATATTGTTGCCGTAATCGAGCGTCGGCACGCCCGCGTTCCAGAACGCCAGCATCGCTTCCACCTGGATCCGCATCGAGGCACGCGCCGCTGTCTCGACCGCGGCCGGATCGTTCTCGCGCTTGTCCCGCCATGCGGCCATCGACCAGCCGAGCGGGAGGTAGCCGTTGACCGGATCATGCGCGCTGGTCTGGTCGGTGACGATGTCCGGTCGGACGCCGCGCCTGACCAGCTCGGGGAATATCTCAGCCGCATTGCCGAGCAGGCCGACCGATTTCGCCTCACCCGCCGCTGTCCACTTGTCGATCAGTTCCAGCGCCTTGTCGAGGCTGTCTGTCTTCTCGTCGAGGTAGCGGGTGCGGAGGCGGAAATCCAGGCTCTCCGGATTGCATTCGACCGCGAGGCAGCAGGCGCCCGCCATCACCGCCGCCAGCGGCTGCGCCCCGCCCATCCCGCCGAGTCCGCCGGTCAGTATCCATTTGCCCCTGAGGTCGCCGCCGTAATGCCGCCGCCCCGCTTCCACGAAGGTCTCGTAGGTGCCCTGCACGATGCCTTGCGTGCCGATGTAGATCCACGAGCCGGCCGTCATCTGGCCGTACATCATCAGCCCCTTGCGATCGAGCTCGCTGAAATGCTTCCAGTTCGCCCAGTGAGGGACGAGGTTCGAATTGGCGATCAGCACGCGCGGCGCATCGGCATGGGTGCGGAAAACGCCGACCGGCTTGCCCGACTGGACCAGCAGCGTCTCGTCGTCGGAAAGTGTCTTGAGGCTTGCGAGGATCGTCTCGAAATCGGTCCAGCTACGCGCGGCGCGACCGATCCCGCCATAGACGACCAGCTCGTCAGGATTTTCCGCCACCGTCCGGTCGAGGTTGTTCTGGATCATCCGGAACGGGGCCTCGGTCTGCCAGCTGCGGCAGGTCAGCTCGGGCCCGGTCGGTGCCTTGATGTCGCGCGCGTTGCGACGGTCGATGGTCATGCGATGTCTCCAAGTGTCGCGCGAAGCTGGCCCAGCACCTCCGCCAGCACGGCGCGAAGGCGCGCCGCCTTGGCGGGGGAAAAGGCGAACGGCGGTGCCTCGCTCTCGAGGTAGCAATCCTGCACGATCTCCATCTGGATCGCGTGGACGCGCTCGGAAGGCCGGCCATAATGGCGCGTGGTCCAACCGCCCTTGAAGCGCCCGTCGAGCACGGCACTGAAGCCCTCGTCACGCGCGCAGGCACGCATGGCGGCGCGTGCGAGTTCGGGCGCGCAGGCCTCGCCCGAATTGGTCCCGATGTTGAGATCGGGCAGCCGCCCTTCGAAGAGGAACGGCAGAACCGAGCGGATCGAGTGGCAATCGTAGAGGATAGCGACGCCGTGCTGTGCCCTCACCCGCGCGATCTGCGCGCCGAGCGCGGCGTGGTAAGGCCCGTGAAATGTCGCCAGCCGCCGCGCGATCTCCGCCTCGTCGGGCTCGACCTGCCAGATCGGCCTACCCTCGAAATCGACCAGCGGGACCAGCCCGGTGCCGTTCTGCCCCGGATAGAGGCTCGCCCCGTCGGGCGGACGATTGGCGTCTATGACATAGCGGTTGAACTCGGCCCGCACGATCGTCGCGTCCGGCCCGAGGCCGTCGTAGAGTTGCGGAATATGCCAGTCGGTGTCCGGAAGTCCGCGCGCTTCTGGGGCGAGGCGCTCGAGAATTTCTACAGGCACCCAGGTCCCCGAATGCGGCTGGGCGAGAATGATCGGCGAACTGCCTTCGATGACTGTGACCGGCGTCATTCCGCGACGTCGCCGATCGAGGGATACTCGAGCTCGTCTGACAGCGGTCCCGCCGCGAGCAGATCCGCCATCGCGGCGATGTCGCCATCGACCTGGCGGTCCTCGGCCAGCGCGGGACAGACCCCGCGAATGCGCTCGATGACGGCGCGAAGGGCGGCGCTCGTCTGCAAGGGCGCACGCAGCTCGATGCCCTGGGCCGCCGCCATCGCCTCGATGCCGAGGATCGCGGCGAGGTTGCCGTTCATCTCGAGGACCCGTCGCGCGGCGTGGCAGGCCATCGACACGTGATCCTCCTGGTTGGCGGAGGTCGGCGTGCTGTCGACGGTGCGCGGATTGGCGAACGAGCGGTTCTCGCTCATCAGCGCGGCGGAGGTCACCTCGGCGATCATCAGCCCCGATTGCAGCCCCGGATTGAGAGACAGGAAGGCAGGTAGGCCGAAGCTCAGCGAGGGATCGACTAGCAACGCGATCCGGCGCTGGGCGATGCTGCCGACCTCGGACACCGCCAGCGCCAGCGCGTCCGCCACCAGCCCCACCGGCTCGGCATGGAAGTTGCCGCCCGATACGACCTGTCCATCGGAGAGAACCAGCGGATTGTCGGTAACAGCATTGGCCTCGATCCGCAGGACCTCGCCCGCGTGGCGCATCTGGTCGAGGCAGGCGCCCACAACCTGCGGGGCGCAGCGCAGGCAATAAGGGTCCTGCACGCGCAGATCGTCTTCGCGGTGGCTTTCGCGGATTTCGGACCCGGCCAGCATAGCCTTGATGCTGCTCGCGGCGGCGACCTGCCCCCAATGCCCCCGCAGTGTGTGGATTTCGGAGCGGAACGGCGCGGCAGAGCCCATGGCGGCGTCGAGCGAGAGCGCGGTCGTAACCAACGAGTTCACCGCCAGCCGCCAGCTGTCGAACAGCGCCGCCAGCGCCAGCGCGGTGGAAACCTGGGTGCCGTTGAGCAGCGCCAGACCCTCCTTTGCCTGCAGCTCCAGCGGTGCGATTCCGGCGGCCTGCAGGGCGCGTGCAGCGGGCATCCGCTCGCCCTTGTGGAAGGCCTCGCCCTCACCGATCAGCACCGCCGCGACATGGGCCAGCGGCGCAAGATCGCCCGAGGCGCCGACCGAGCCCTTCTCCGGCACCACCGGGATGACGTCGCTCGCGGCAAGTTGCTGCAACCGCTCTATCACGACCGGTCGCACCGCGGAGGCGCCGCGCCCAAGCGAAATGCACTTGAGCGCGATCACCAGCCGCACGACAGCGGCGGGCAGCGGCTTCCCGAAGCCGGCGCTGTGCGAGAGGACGATGTTGCGTTGCAGGGCGGCGAGGTCGCCATCTCCTATCCGCACGCTGGCGAGCTTCCCGAAACCGGTGTTGACCCCGTAAATCGCCGCGCCGCCCGCGACTGCGGCCTCAAGCCGTTCGACCGCCACCGCCACGTCGCGCATGGCGCCGTCGCCGACATGGAAGGCCTCCCTACCGCGGTAGAGCCGCTCAAGCAGCGACAGCCCGACCCTGCCGGGGACGAGTTCAACGCTCATGGTACAGCCCCCCGATGATGCGACCCTTCAACAGATTACCGCCGATCCAGTAGCTCAGCATGTCGGGATGGTCGGCATTCCACACCGCAAGATCGGCGCGCTTGCCGGGCGCGACGGTGCCGTACTCGTCCGCCAGCCCCAGCGCTGCCGCCGCATGGCGCGTGGTGCCCGTCAGCGCCTCCGTCGGCGTCAGGCGGAACTGGGTGCAGGCCATGTTCATGGCGAGGCGCAGCGAGGACATGGGGGACGTGCCCGGATTGCAGTCGCTCGCAACCGCCATCGCAACGCCATGCGCGCGGAGCGCCTCGATCGGCGGAAGGCGGGTCTCGCGCAGGGCGTAGAAGGCGCCGGGGAGCAGCACCGCCACGACGCCCTTTTCGGCCAGGCGGGGGACATCGGCTTCGGCGAGATATTCCAGATGGTCGGCTGACAGGGCATCGAACTCCGCCGCCAGCACCGCACCCTTCTGGTCACTGAGCTGCTCGGCATGGAGCTTGACCGGGATACCAAAGGCGCGCGCCGCTTCGAACATCCGGCGGGTCTGGGCCGGGCTGAAACCGATGCCCTCGCAGAAGGCATCGACCGCATCGACCAGCTCTTGCGACTGCGCCTCGGCGAGGCCGGGGATCGCGATCTCGTCGAGATAGGCGTCGGCGCGCCCGGCATATTCCGGCGGAAGCGCATGGGCGGCGAGCCAGGTGGTGCAAATTCTCACCGGGCGGTGCGCCTCGATTGCGCGAGCAGTCCGGAGCATCCGCATCTCATCCGCGATGGTGAGGCCGTAGCCCGATTTGACCTCGATCACCGCGACCCCATCGGCGATCAGATCGTCCACGCGGCGCAGGGCAGAGCGGAGCAGTTCGTCGTCACTCGCCGCGCGCGTCGCCGCGACGGTGGAGGCGATCCCGCCCCCGGCACGGGCAATCTCCTCGTAGCTCGCCCCGCCCAGCCGCATCGCGAACTCGCGCGCGCGGTCCCCGCCGAAGACAAGATGGGTGTGGCAGTCTATCAGCGCGGGCGTGACGAGCGCGCCGCCCAGGTCCGTGCGGGGCCAGTCAGCGTAGCGGGCGGGCAGCCGGGCCGCCTCCCCGACCCACGTTATCAACCCGTTCTCGGCCGTGATCGCGGCGTCGTCGATCAGCCCGTACGGGTCTCCACCCGTCGCCAGTGTGGCGACCGTGCACCCGCTATGGACCAGACAGGACATGGCTTGCGGAGCTCTCCTTATCAGGATTATGTATGCACATATTAATTGCGAGGCGCAATCCGCAATGAAGGCCAAGATCTCCGCTCGCTGCGTGCTCACCCCGGACGGTTGGGTGCGCGATCGTGCGGTGTGCGTCGACGCGACGGGCCGCATTGCCTCGGTCGGGGCGGAGGGGTTCGAGGCATCGAACGCGGTCGGTACGCTGTTGCCCGGCATGGCCAACGTCCACACGCACAGCTTCCAGCGCGCGATGGCGGGCCTCGCGGAAACGCGCGGACCGAAAGGCGCGGACGACTTCTGGACCTGGCGCAAGGTCATGTACCGCTTCCTCGAGCTTCTCACTCCCGAGGATGTCGAGGCGATTGCCGCCATGGTCCATGTCGCCATGCTGGAGGCGGGCTACACCGCCTCGGCGGAGTTCCATTACCTCCACCACCAGCCCGGTGGCGCTGCTTACGACGATCGCGCCGAAATGGCGCAGCGGATCATGGCGGCCAGCGAAGCGAGCGGGATCGGGCTGACCCTGCTGCCGGTGCTGTACACCCACGGCGGGCTCGACCGGCGCCCTCTTGCGGGCGGCCAACTCCGCTTCGGCTGCGATAGGGAGAGCTTCGCGCAGCTCTACGAGGCCATCGCGCGGCACACCCCCGCCCTTCCCGCCGATTTCCGCCTGGGCGTTGCGCCCCATTCGCTGCGCGCGGTGGATCGCGACGGCCTCGCACTGTGCGAGGCGCTATGCCCCGACGGGCCGGTCCATATCCACGCCGCCGAGCAGGTGAAGGAGGTTGCCGAGGTCGAGGCGCATCTCGGTGCGCGCCCGGTACGCTGGCTGCTCGACAACCAGCCGGTGGATGCGCGCTGGTGCCTGATCCACGCGACCCATTGCGACGAGGGCGAGGTGCGGGACCTCGCCAGCTCCGGCGCGGTGGCTGGGCTGTGCCCGACCACCGAAGCGAACCTCGGTGACGGAACTTTCCCGGCAGAGAGCTATCTTCGAGGCGGCGGGCGCTTCGGGATCGGTTCGGATTCCAACATCCGCATCTCGGTGACAGAGGAGCTGCGCGCGCTCGAACAATCGCAGCGCCTCGCGTTCCGGCGCCGCGCGGTGCTGACGAGCGAGGCCGTGCCCTCCAACGGCCGCAATCTCTACGAACGCGCCGCCGCCGGGGGCGCGCAGGCGATCGGACGGGCAGCGGGCACCATCGCGCCCGGCCAGCTCGCCGATCTCGTCGCGCTGCGCGACGATGTGCCGTTCCTCGACTGGCCGGACCCCGACCAGCGGATCGACGCGTGGGTCTTCGGGGTAGAGGAACAGGCGGTGTCCGATGTCTGGTCGGCGGGCCGCCACGTTGTGCGCGAGGGCCGGCACCGCGAGGGCGACGCGATCCGCGCGCGCTTTGCCGCCACCATGCGGCGGCTGGGTGCGGGCCTGTGACCGCGACCACCCATCACGCCATCCGCGAGCGCATCCGCGCGCGGATCAAGGCGGGCGAATATCCGCTCGGCACCCGCATTCCGGGTGAGGCGGAATTCGCCGCGTCCTTCGGCTGCTCGCGCACCACGGTGAACCGCGCGCTGCGGGCGCTCGCCGACGAGGGCATCGTGGAACGGCGGCGAAAGGGCGGCACCCGCGTGCGCCCGCTGCCGGTGCCGCAGGCGCAGCTGACGATCCCGCTGGTGCGCGAGCAGGTCGAGGCGACGGGTCGGCGCTACAGCCACCGCGTAGTGGTGCGCGGGACCGCCTCGACCGATGCCGCGGCGCGCAGGCGGATGCGGCTGGGCGACGACGTGCCGCTGATGCATCTCGAGACGCTGCACCTGGCGGACGAGCAGCCCTTCGCCTTCGAGCGGCGCTGGGTGAACCTTTGGGCGGTGCCTGCTTTTGCGAGCGCCGACCTCTCCGTACTCAGCGCCAACGAATGGCTGGTGCGCGAGGTGCCCTTCTCGAGCGGCGAGGTCTCGCTGAGCGCCGCGGCTGCCAGCGAGCAGGTGGCCGCGGTGCTGCGTGTCGAGCCCGGCGCGGCGCTGTTCACGCTCGACCGGACGACCTGGCTCGACGAGGCAGCGATCACCACGATGACGCTGTCCTACCGCCCTCCCTACACGCTGGACTTCGCGATCTGAACCGCTGGCTGCTTTGCCGGACGAGCGCGGAAGTCTACACGAAGTCTACACCAAAACGAAATTTTTAGCACTGTATTTCAATAATTTAGAACGCAGACGTGCAAAAGGCCACCTAACCCATATGGTTCCTTTTGTCAAGCCTAAGCAGGCGATAGTCTCGTGCCATTGCGCTCAATCGCTGCCGTCGCTGGCAGGCTCCACCACCGCCAGCAACGCCTCGACCTGCACCTGCGCGCCCGCGCTGGCGGAGAGCTGCGTCACCGTCCCGTCGAACGGTGCGGTGAGCGCGTGCTCCATCTTCATCGCCTCGAGCACCATGAGGCGCTGGCCGGCGGTGACGGTGTCTCCCTCGGCCACATCGACCGCGATGACCTTGCCCGGCATGGGGGCGACGATGTCGCCGTCGTGGGCGTGGTGGTGGCCGGTGCCACGGGGCCTATCCAAGCTGTACTGCCGCGGAAATGCATCGGCGAACGCGTTTATGTAGTCGCCGGGCTCACTGTCCGGTCGATCCGCGATAGCGACTTCATACAATTCGTGCTGATCGTCTCGGAGTCTCACGCGCAAGCTTGGCGCGCTATTCAATCGTAACCCGGCGACTCGGGACCATGCGCCCGTGCCGGGAACCGCCGAAAGCAATTCAGCTACTTCGACCAGATGCTCTGGGCGAGGCGGCAATGGCTGAGCGAGCCGCTCCGCGTGATTTCCAATGTACGAGGTGTCGAAGGTGCCTTGGCGGACCTCTTCTTCGTCGAGCAACTGCCAAAGGAAGCCGGCATTCGTTCGGACTGGCCAAACCGCAACCTTTCGAAGCCTTTCCGATAGTCCTTCCATTGCCTCTTCGCGATTTCGCCCGTGGTAGATGAGTTTGGCGATCATCGGGTCGTAGAACGGCGAGACATCGCCTCCCTGTTCGACGCCACTTTCAACCCTCAGCCCGTCAGGCAGGTACAGTTCATCCAGGCGTCCCGTGCTCGGCAGAAACCCCTTCGCAGGATCCTCCGCATAAAGCCGCGCTTCGATGGCGTGGCCGGTGATACTAAGCTCCTCCTGCTTGAGCGGGATTGCCTCCCCGCTCGCCACCCGCAGCTGCCACTCCACCAGGTCCACCCCGGTGATCTCCTCGGTCACCGGGTGTTCGACCTGGAGGCGGGTGTTCATCTCCATGAAGAAGATGCGGTCCGCTCGAAGCCCCTCCGAAGCGTCGGCGATGAATTCGATCGTGCCCGCGCCCTCGTAATCGACCGCTTGTGCCGCGCGCACGGCGGCGGCGCAGATCGCCTCGCGCGTGGCTGCGTCCATGCCGGGGGCGGGGGCTTCCTCGATCACCTTCTGGTGGCGGCGCTGGAGCGAGCAGTCGCGCTCGAACAGGTGGACGACATTGCCGTGGGCATCGCCGAACACCTGCACCTCGATATGGCGGGGCGAGGTGATCCACTTCTCCAGCAGCACTTCGTCGTTGGAGAAGCTGGCCTTGGCCTCGCGCCGGCAGCTTTCCAGCATCGCCGCGAAGTCGGCGGGCGCATCGACCTTGCGCATCCCCTTGCCGCCGCCGCCCGCGACCGCCTTGATGAGCACCGGATAGCCGATGGCATCGGCCTCCTTCGCCAGCCGCTCGACCGACTGGTCCTCGCCCTCGTAGCCCGGCGTCACCGGCACGCCCGCCGCGCGCATCAGCTTCTTGGCCGCGTCCTTGAGGCCCATCGCCTCGATGCTGGCGGGCTTCGGACCGACCCAGATCAGCCCCGCGTCGATCACGGCCTGCGCGAAGCCCGCATTCTCGCTGAGGAAGCCATAACCCGGATGGATCGCATCTGCCCCGGTCGCCTTCGCCGCGGCGATGATCTTCTCGCCCACGAGATAGCTCTCTGCCGCCGGAGACGGCCCGATGTGCACTGCTTCATCGGCGCTTCGCACATGCAACGCCTTTGCATCGGCATCCGAATAGACCGCCACCGTCGCGATCCCCATGGCCCTCGCGGTGCGGATGATGCGGCAGGCAATCTCACCCCGGTTGGCGATAAGCAGTTTGGCGATCATGACGTTCGAGCAGCCTTCCTATTTCAGGCGCGATGAACCGCGCCTCGCACCGTTCCTGCGGCGGCCACGTCGGTCGCCAGGGAGATCGGAACATCGATCTGCCGCCGGATCGCCCTCACCAGGCCTCCGCGCTGTGCCAGAGCATGTAGCCTGCGACCACAAAGATCAGCACCGCGAAGACCATCGTCAGACGGTCGCGCGAACCGGCAAGCCGGTGGGCGAGGCCGGCCCCTGCGAAGCCGCCCAGCGCCCCTCCGGCGATGAACACCAAGGCCAGCGGCCAATCGACCAGACCCGAGGCGGCATAATTGATCGCCGTGGTCAGCCCGAAAGCGCTGACCGCCACCAGCGAGGAACCGACCGCGTTGATCATTGGCATGCCGGTCGCTGCAATAAGCCCGGGCACGATCAGGAAACCGCCTCCGATTCCGAAGAAGCCGGAAAACATTCCCGCCCCTAGACCGAACCCTAGAACCTTGGGCGAATTTTCCCGGTCGCAAACGACCTCGGGATTGCCCGACCGCCCGCGCCTGCGCAACATCAGCAGGCCGACCATGATCATCACCAGCGCGAACAGGAACAGCAGTTTCTGGCCGTCAACCGCCATGCCCGCGGTCGATCCGCCGAAGGCACCGACCACTCCTGCGGCGGCGAACAACCCCGCGCACCGCCACTTGACCGTCCCCCTACGCGCGTGGCCGACGAGTCCGGTAGCCGCGTTAGCGGCAACGGCAAAGGCGCTCGTCCCGATCGCGAGATGGGGACTGGTGACGCCCACGACATACACCAGCAGGGGCACCGCCAAAATCGACCCGCCGCCGCCGATCAGTCCGAGAACGAAGCCCACGAGCGCGCCCGAGCCCGCTCCCAGAAGATATTGCGCCGTGTCGAGCATTCTGGCTTCGATCCCTGCGAAGATTACGCCGGGATCAGCCCGGCTTACCCGCCATCTGCCACAGGCCGTCGGCCCGCTGGCCGGTCCGGCAGAACGCGATCACCGACCCGTCGGCACTATCGACGGCGCGCGCAAATTCAGCGGCATCCTGCTCCGTAGCCCGACCGGGCACGACGGGAATATGGCAGTAGCCAAGCCCGTGTCGCCGCGCTTCCTCTTCCAGTTCAGCCGAAAGGGGCTGCCCCGGCTGCTCTCCATCCGGGCGCACGTTTACGATGCAGCTAAATCCTTCCTGCGCGAGTTGACCCACCTCGCCGGGAGAGATTTGCCCGCGGATAGCCACGCGGTCGTTGAGCCAGTGACAGTTCATGGAACATCTTCTCCTTTGCTGTTCTATCCTGCGACGGCAGGAAACAATTCTGCGCGATCCCGATAGACGGTCGCCGGTAAAGACCCATCGCCGGTGCAATGCGTACGGCCCGAGGCCTGGTCGAAGTCAAGGACGGAATCGATGATCGCCGCCGCACGGGTTTGCGGATCGTGGACGACATAGCTGGCGGTAAAAGTGGCCTCGTCGAAGAACGCCTTGACCTCGGGCGCGCGCGCAGTTCCCCGCCGCACCGCGGCGACCAGGTCGATAACCCGTTGAACATGGGAATCATACTCACCAGTCACAGCTATACTCCTGATGCAGATGGATTCGTCCGCGTTCGGGGCAACGGAGCTCGGGCACGACTTCGAGCACCCGCCGAACGCGAACATCGGACACGCGGTAACCTACGGTCAGGCCAAACCTGTCTGTCCCCCACTTGGTCATTCCTGCGGGGAAGGACAAGGTGCTGCAATTGCGCTGCTTGACTTCGTCCTGCGCGCTTTACCTGGACCGAGCACCGTTCCGACCGACCGAGGCGGCGAGGGACCAGCTGGCGCCGCCCGGTCCCGACAAAACGGGACTGCGGCCTGGGCCGCCGAGCCGGATGCCCGGAGCCCGCCAGATCATAGGCGATCTGTGCCGTCTCCATTAGCGAGAGACATCTCCAGTCGCTGCGTTGAGGCGCCAGGCGGCGACCAACAGACGGCCTTCCGCCTCGGTCAACGCGGTGCTGGCGGCGAGCGCCTCGCGTTCGGCGTCGAGCACCGCGAGCGTCGGCTTCATGCCGACCTGGGCTTCCAGGCGGGTGCTGCGCAGCGCGTCGTCCGCCGCTGCCTTGCGCAGGCGCGACGCCTCGATCATCCGACGGACCGCAATGAGATCTTGCCAGGCATCGGTGACCGCGCCGTCAGTCGCCAGGCTCGCCTGCCGCGCACGGGCCTCGGCGGCGGCCAGTTCGGCGGAGGTCACGCGCACCTGCGCGGCCACGCGTCCGCCATCGAAAAAGGTCCAGCGGCCGCGCACGCCCAGAGTTACGGAATCGGAGCGATAGTCAGGAAAGAACTGGTCGCGGACCACGCCAGCCTCCGCGAAGGCCGCCAGCGTCGGGCGGCCCTCGGCGCGGGCGCCGTCCCGGGCGACGCGCGCCAGGGCGACCGCCTGATTGGCCTGCCGGACGCCAGGATTGGCGTCGCGCGCGAGCGCGATCGCTTCGTCGAGCGTGCCCGGGGTGGCCGGCTCGGACGGCAGCGGAGCCAGTCCAACCGGGATCTTGCCGGTCAGCCGCTCGAACGCAGCTTCGGCCGAGGCGCGGCGCCCCTGCGCCTGGGCATAGCCGGCCTCCGCCTCGGCCCGGCGCGCCTTTGCCTGGGCGACTTCGGTGCTGGCGATCTCGCCGACCCGAAAGCGCAGGCCTGCCTGGCGCTCGACCTCTCTCAACGCGTCGAGGGAGCGCTTCAGGCTGGTTTCGGTTGCCCGCGCGGTCAGGACCTCGGTATAGGCCGACACCGTGGCGACGCTGGTTTGTAAACGGGCCTGCTCGAGCTGCGAGCGCGCGATCGCGGATGCCGCCCGCGCCTGGCCGACCGCCGCCTCGACCCGGCCGCCCGTATAGACCGGTATCTCTGTCGTGGCCTGCACTGCAACCGGCGTTACGCTGGCCGACTTGATGCCGAAAAACCCGCCATTGTCGATGTAACCAACCCCGGCCGTCGCATCTATCCGCGCGCTCGGATTGCGCTCGGCCCGCGCCCGATCGACGCGAGCGTCCGCCGCCTCGGCGCCAGCTTGGGCCTCGGCCACGAGCGGGGCGTGCGCGAGCGCATCGGCTATCGCAGTGGCAAGGTCCTGGGCTTCGA
Source organism: Pseudomonadota bacterium (assembly GCA_021794525.1). Lineage (GTDB taxonomy): Bacteria > Pseudomonadota > Alphaproteobacteria > Sphingomonadales > Sphingomonadaceae > Qipengyuania. Next base: position 102,893 of record JAJYQP010000093.1, read on the forward strand.
GCGGCGAGGCCGCGGCGAAGCAGGAGAGCGCGAAAACGAAAGCGGGTCTTCCTCGCACGGAACGATTCACCGAAAGGCCGTTCCAGGCCGCACGCCCAGCTTCTTGAACAGCATGGCGACCGGGCAGAAACCGGTAAAGCTCGCCTGGAGCATGTTCAACCCGGCGAAGATCGTGAGCCCCAGCCAGTACGGATGGACGAAGATCGCCAACATCACGCTGGCCAACACGATCAGGGCGGCGAAGCGCATCACGGCGGCATCGAGGGTCATCATTCGGGGTCTCCTTACTTGGGGCGCAGCTTGCGGATACCGAGGGCCTGGATGGCGAGCTTCTCGAAGAAGGGCTCGCTGACCCCGCGGCGGATCTTGCGGAGAAAGTATTTCTCGAAACCGACCTTCGCAAAATGGACCCACTTGCCGCTCGACGACCAGTTGAGATTGCGCGGCGGGATCTGCGGCTGGGCGACGAACGCCACCCCGCCATCGCCGAAGTCGGCGAGACAGACCGCGTTCCAGGTCGCTTCCTCGGTCGGTTCCTCCCCCGAAAGCTCGCGCTGGAGATTCCGGGCGATCGCGGTCACCATCGATTCGATCATGAACCCGGTCTTCGGCACGCCAACCGGCACAGGAGTGGGTCCGACCGGCGGGATCGCCACCCCGACGCCCAAGGAATAGACGTTCCTGAAAGTGACGTTGCGCTGATGCTTGTCCGCAAGGATGAAGCCGCGTGGGTTGGTCAGACCTTCGATCCCGAACACGGCCGGCACGCCCCGGAACGCGGGCAAGATCATCGAGAAGCCGAAGGGTAGGTCGTGCTTCGCCTTCACGGAGGCATCCTCGGAGAGTTCCTCGACGTGGATCACGCCCTCCTCGACCGAGGTTATGCGCGCATTGGTCACCCACTTGATGTGGCGATCGCGCAACTCGCTCTCCAGCAGCGTCTTGGTGTCACCCACGCCATCGAGGCCGAGATGGCCGATATAGGGCTCAGCCGTAATGAATGTCATCGGTACACGGTCGCGCAGCTTGCGCCGCTTGAGCTCCGTGTCGAGGATCAGCGCGAACTCGTAGGCCGGGCCATAGCACGAGGCCCCTTGCGCGGCTCCGACCACGATGGGCTTGGGATCCTCGCAGAAACGGTCGAAGGCAGCGGCGGCGGCGGCGGCATGGTCGGTCTTGCAGACCGAATGGGTATAGCCTTGCGGGCCGAGGCCTTTGACCTCGTCGAAAGCGAGGTCCGGCCCGGTGGCTATGACCAGATAGTCGTAGGCAAGCGCGGTGCCATCGTTGAGCTCGATCCGGTTCTCCGCGGGGTGGACACGCCGGGCACCGACCGCGGTGAAGCCGATCCCCTTTTTCGCCATTATGGGTGGGAGGTGGACCCTGATCGCCTCGGGGTCGCGCCAGCGCACCGCGACCCAAGGGTTCGACGGGATGAACCAGTAATCCTCCTGGTCGTTGACGACCATGACCTCCGCTTTGTCCTTCACGGCATCGCGAATCTCATAGGCGGCGATCGTGCCGCCGAGGCCTGCACCCAAGACGATGATTCGAGGCAAAGCCATTTCCACGTCTCCCATGCGAGTCCGGGCAACCACACATAATCGTTATTGACTTATATAACGGGTCAATAATATAAGCAAGGTTGAATTGAGGAGGCGGTCCGGCACGTGACCCCGTCTTCGTTAGGAGCAGTAGCATGTTCGGCTTCGGAAAGGTATCCAGGCACAAGGAGGTCGGTGCGATCGACCTCGATTCCATGCTGCGCCGAGGGGAAGCGTTGGTGGTCGATGTGCGAGAAGCGAGAGAGTTCGCCGCCGGCCACATCCCCGGCGCAATCAATATGCCGCTGTCGTCGTTCCAGGCCTCGAAGCTGCCGCGCGACGGGCGGAGGCTCATTCTCAGCTGCCAAGGCGGGCGCCGCTCGGCTATGGCGCTCGACAAATGCGCCCTCGCCGAGCCGGTGATCGACACCCATCTCGCCGGGGGCTTCGCGGCGTGGCAGAAGGCGCGTCTGCCGATCGAACGCTGAAGGGGGCTTTCAATGGGCGTAACAGGTTCGTCTCTGACGGGAGCGGTGCTGGCTGCGGGCGCACTGCTCGCGCTCGGCGGCTGTGGCACGGGTACCGACGACCCCGCCCCAACCGCAGTCGCGGCCAAGGGTCCGCGCATGGCCGTCCAGCTGGCCGACACAGTGAACTGGCAAGACGTCAGCGCCGAGATCGCAACGGTGGATCAGGCGCAGGTGCTCGCGCGCATACCGGGCATCCTGACCAGCCTTTCCGTTCGCGAGGGCGACATGGTAGGCAAGGGGCAGGTCATCGGTCGTATCGTCGACAGTCAGCTCGGCTACCAATCGGGCGCATACGGCGCGCAGGCGGCGGCGGCCCAGGCCCAGGCGGTGCAGGCACAGGCCGAATTGGAGCGGGTGCGCCATCTCTACCGGAACGGCGTCTATGCGAAAGCGCGGCTCGAGCAGGCGCAGGCCGCGGCCGGCGCGGCGCAGGCGCAAGTGCGCGCCGCCCAGGCGCAGCAGGCCGCTGTTGGCGCGGTCGCTGGCCAGGGCGCCGTCGTCGCCCCCGCTTCGGGCCGCGTGCTGCGCGCCGACGTCCCCGCCGGCTCGCCCGTCGCCCCGGGCATGACGATTGCGGTGATCACCGCCGGACCGACCATACTGCGGCTGGAGATGCCCGAATCGATGGCCGACACAGTCCATCCCGGCGCGCGCGTGAGCACCGCCGGCTTCGGGGGCAAAGGCACGCTGTGGGGCCGCGTGATCCGCGTCTATCCCTCGATCACGGCCGGGCAGGCGACGGCGGACGTTGACCTGCCCGGTATCGACAACCGCCTGATCGGCCGCCGCGTGGCCGCCAAGGTGGAGACGGGCGCGCGCAAGGCGCTGCTGGTGCCGGCTCGATACATCACCCGACGCTACGGTATCGACTACGTCGCCCTGGTAGCGAAGAACGGCGCGCTCTCCGAAGTCCCTGTGCAGACCGCGCCGAGCACCGAGCCGGGCAAGGTCGAGGTGCTCAGCGGGCTTTCGGCTGGCGATACCATCCAGGCTCCGGGGCAAGCAGGCCCCGGGCGATGAATCTCGGCCTTTCAGGCAAGCTCACGCGGGCGACAATCCAGTCTCCGCTTACCCCGTTGCTGCTGCTTGCCGCGATGATCGTCGGCCTGATCGCGACGATCACCATCCCGCGTGAGGAAGAACCGCAGATCAAGGTCCCGATGGTCGACATCATGGTCGCAGCGCCGGGCCTCGCCGCAGCCGACGCGGTCGAGCTGGTGGCCAAGCCGCTTGAAACGATTGTCAAGAGCGTCGACGGGGTAGAGCACGTCTATACGCAGGCGCAAGACAACGGAGTGATAGTTACCGCCCGTTTCCTCGTCGGTTCCAATCCCGAGGATGCGGCGATCCGCATCGGCGAGAAGATCGAGGCCAACAAAAACCGCATCCCGGTCGGCATTCCACCCCCGCAGGTGACGGTACGTGGCATCAACGACGTGCCGATCGTGGTTCTCACTGTGACACCGCGGCCGGGCGCGGCGGGTGAATGGAACGACCAGGCGCTCGCCGAACTCGCCGGCAAGCTGCAGATAGAGGTCGCGAAGGTCGATGATGTCGGCTTGACGTTCATAACCGGTGGCCAGCGCATGGCGCTGCGCGTGGTGCCCGATCCCGCGCGGCTGTCCCTGTACCGCGTGCCGCTCGGCAACCTGATCGACGCCGTGAGCCAGGCCAACCGCACCTTTCCCGTCGGGACGGTGCGCGAAGGCGGGCAAAGCACGCTCGTGGTCGCTGGGCAAACGCTTCGCGATGTGCAGGAACTGGGCGCGGTGCAGGTCCGTTCGGCCGCTGGAGCGCCAGTGCTTCTGTCCGAAGTCGCCCGTATCGAGCAGGCGGCGACCAACGACCAGGCGCGCTCGTGGCGCTGGGCGAGGGACGCGGGCGGGACATGGCACATGGCCCCGGCGGTCAGCCTCGCGATCGCCAAGCGCGCCGGCGCGAACGCCGTGACGGTTTCCGAGCATGTGGTCGAGCGCGTCGAACAGCTTCGCGGCACGCTCGTCCCGGCCGGAGTCGAGGTCGACGTGACCCGCAACTACGGGGAAACCGCCAACGAGAAAGCGAACGAGCTGATTTTCCACCTGGCGTTGGCGACCGTCTCGATCGTTGTGCTGATCGGCTTCGCGATCGGCTGGCGCGAGGCGGGGGTGACCGCGATCGTCATCCCGACCACGATCATGCTGACGATGTTCGCCTCGAACCTGATGGGCTTTACCATCAACCGCGTCAGCCTGTTCGCGCTGATCTTCTCGATCGGCATCCTGGTCGATGACGCCATCGTCATGATCGAAAACATCGCCCGGCACTGGGCCATGGACGATGGAAGACCGCGCATCGACGCCGCGGTGGAAGCCGTGGCCGAAGTCGGCAACCCGACCATCGTCGCCACGCTGACGGTGGTTGCCGCACTGTTGCCGATGCTGTTCGTGTCCGGGCTGATGGGCCCTTATATGGCGCCCATCCCGATCAATGCCTCGGCGGCAATGGTGTTCAGCTTCTTCGTCGCCGTGATCATCGCACCGTGGCTGATGATCCGGTTCGCCCGCAAAACGCTGGGGGGTGCGCACGCGCACGATGCCCATGGCGGAAAGCTCGGCGCGTTCTATGCGCGCTATGCCGGCAAGGTCATCGCAACCCGGCGCAGTGCCTGGCGCTTCCTGATCGCGGTCGGGGTCGCGACGCTTCTCGCCGGGTCGATGTTCTATTTCAAGGCGGTGACCGTAAAGCTGCTGCCATTCGACAACAAGAGCGAGGTCCAACTCGTGGCCGACCTGCCCGAAGGCACCAGCCTCGAGACGACTTCGCGGGTGCTTGAGCAAGCCGCCGCCACCGTGCGCGCGGTGCCCGAGGTCGTGTCGATGGAGGCCTATGCCGGCACTTCGGCGCCGTTCAATTTCAACGGTCTCGTCCGCCACTACTTTCTGCGCAACAAGCCCGAGATGGGCGACCTGATGGTCACCCTGCTGCCCAAAGGCAAACGCTCGCGTTCGAGCCACGAAATCGCCGTGGACGTGCGCGCGCGGCTGCGTTCGGTCCCCTTGCCCACCGGCGGATCGCTCAAGGTGGTGGAAACGCCGCCCGGCCCGCCCGTACTCGCAACGCTACTGGCAGAAATCTATGGGCCCGACGAGGCCACACGGGTGAAGACCGCCGCGCAGGTCGAGCGCATTTTCCGCTCCGTGCCTTTCATCGTCGATATCGACAACAGCTATGGCCAGCCGCGCCCGACGCTGAAGCTGATCCCCGACCGGGCTAAGCTGGACCATTACGGCCTGTCGGAACGGCAGCTGTTCGACTCGATCGGCGCACTGCTCGGCGACCAGGTGGTCGGTTACGCTCCCCGTGGGAGCGACCGCGATCCGCTGCCGATCGTGATCGGGCTCGATCAGGCACAGCGCACCTGGTCCGGGGCGCTTGCCGCCACGCCGGTCGCGATCACCTCGACAGGCCAGCTCATTCAACTCGGCGAGCTGGTCACGGCCCGGATCGAGCCGGGCAGTCCGACGATCTTTCGACGCGACGGGCGTGGGGCCGCGTTGGTCCTGGCCGAGTTGGCCGGGCGTTACGAGGCGCCGATCTACGGCCTGCTCGAAGTCGATCGCGCAATCGCAGAGTTCGACTGGGCGAAAGCCGGCCTCGTCAAGCCGGAGGTCCGGCTCAACGGACAGCCGGACGACGAGAGCCGACCCACGCTGCTATGGGACGGGGAGTGGGAGATCACCTGGGTTACGTTCCGCGACATGGGTGCGGCCTTCATGGTGGCGCTGCTCGGCATCTATGTGCTGGTGGTGGGCCAGTTTCGCAGCTTCACCATTCCGCTCGTGATCCTGACGCCGATTCCACTGACACTGGTGGGTATCGTTGTCGGCCATATGCTGTTCCAGGCGCCGTTCACCGCGACCTCGATGATCGGGTTTATCGCGCTGGCAGGGATTATCGTGCGCAATTCGATCCTGCTGGTCGACTTCATCCGCAACACACGCAGCCCCGACAAGAGCTTGCGCCAGACTCTGCTCGAAGCCGGAATGATCCGTTTCAAGCCGATCGTACTGACCGCCGCCGCAGCGATGATCGGCGCCGCCGTGATCCTGACCGACCCGATCTTCCAGGGACTGGCGATTTCCTTGCTGTTCGGGCTGGCGTCCTCCACCCTGCTCACCGTGCTCGTAATTCCCGCCATTTACATTGTGTTGCGCGACGACGACCCTCAGAGGAGCGAGCTGCACGATGAAGCCCACTGATCTCTCCCTCCTCAAAGCGAACGCGTCGGCGATTGCCGGGCGACTTCGCCTGATGGGTCATCCCGAACGACTGCTGATGCTGTGTCGGCTAGACGAGCGAGAAGTGGCCGTGGGAGAACTGGTCAACCTTTCCGGTCTGTCGCAGTCGTCGGTTTCGCAGCATCTCGCGATGCTTCGCGAGGAAGGCATAGTAAGTATCCGCGGTGAGGCCCAGACACGCTATTATTCTCTCACCGACCCTACGATCCGCGCCATTATCCGGGCCTTGTGCGAGGTCTGCGACAATCTCGACGACGGAGGGGCTCCCCACTCCTGAGAAGCGGGCCTGGGGTCAATTTCGACACCGCGGTGCCGACTCGCAAGCGCCTTCGAAACGAGACTGTGAGTGACGATGCTGCCCCGGCGCTGTTCCGGCGGTGCGCCCCCTCACTCGCGACTCATCGAGGCCCGGCCTTGGCATAGTAGGGGCTCGCGCCAGCCGCGTGGTCGGTCGCATCCACGATATCACGAACCTCTGGCAGGTGCTGGCGGATCAGGCTGGTCAATCCTTGCCGCAAGGTCATCTGCGAGGCCGCGCAGCCTTGGCAACCGCCGAGCATCTCGACATGAAGCTGGCCGTCGCCGAAGTCGATAACGCGGATTTCGCCGCCGTGGCTGGCGATCGCCGGGTTGAACTGGCTCTCGACCAGTTCGCGCGCCAACCGCAGCACGGCTTCGGACGATCTCGGCCCGCCGGCGGCCGGCTCGTCTTCCGGCTTAACCGGTTCGCCGGTCGGCCCGGCGGCGACGTGGGTGCGGATCGTCGCCGCGATCGCCGGGACCAGCGTATTCCATGCCGCGGCTGCATCCTTGCGGACCATCGCGACATTCTCCGCCAGATCGGCTGCAGCGACGCCGTCGAGCTCCTCAAGCGCGGCGACAAGGCGCGCATCGCGATCGCCAGGCCGGAACTCGACCGCGCCGCCGGCCAGCATCGAGCGCGAGACGCGAAACGCGCAGGCATCGGGATCGAGCGCGGAAGGACGCGCCTGGATTCCGATCGAGAGTGCCAGCAGCTCAGACATCGGGCAGGCCCGGTGCGCGCGCCAATGCGCGCAGGCTGGCGAAGGGGTGAATGCCCGACGAATGCCCGTCGCTCCAGATTACCCCTAGCGCGTAGGCGCCCACGGCACGCAGCTCCACCGGGCGGATATCGAGCGGGACGGTGGCCGGGTTCAGCGTCGGCCGGCCGGTCATTTCGTCGCGGCACGCCGCGCAGCCGCAGGCGAGGCGCAGGTCGCGTACGTCGATCTCCTGCGTCACACCGTCGCGCCAGAGGATCTCGAGCGTGCGCGCATCGGCCTTGCGCATCCCCGCCGGAACGATCGGCTCCCCGCCGACTCCCGCGTCGTCCTCATTCCAGCCCGGTGCGCCCGAGCCATCGGCCCAATTCCAGCGGAACGGGCCCAGGCCGACGCGCCCCTGGGCGATAGCCTCGATGATACGCTGGGCGATATCGCCGTAGGCCCGGGCAGCTGGGCCTTCGGGATCGCCGACCGCGATCGGGACGCCGTCATCGCCCGCGTCCATCGTGGCCGGGTCGAGCGGCAGGGCCCCAAGGAAGGGCAACCCGAGGTCGCTCGCCAGCCGTTCGCCGCCGCCGTGGCCGAACAGGTCGTGCGCCGCTCCGCAGGAGGGGCAGGTGAAGGTCCGCATGTTCTCGATAACCCCGAAAACCGGCGTCTGGACCGCTTCGAACATCCGCGCCCCGCGCCGCGCGATTCCGGCGCTGACCGCTTGCGGGGTGGTGACGACAACTGCCCCGGCCAGCGGGAACGACTGCGCGATGTTGAGCTGAATGTCACCGGTCCCGGGCGGCATGTCGAGCAGCAGGATGTCCAGCTCGCCCCATTCGACCCCGCCAAGGAACAGGTTGAGATATTTCCCGATCATCGGGCCGCGCAACATCATCGGCTGATCGTCGCCACTGAACATCGCCATCGAGACCGCCTTGATCCCGTGCGCGACGGGGGGGACCACCCTGCTCCCGGCGCCCTGCGGGGGCTTGCTGCCGGTGTCGATGCCGAGCATTCGCACGACACTGGGACCCAGGATGTCGGCATCGAGAATTCCCACCCGCTTGCCCAGCGCGTGCAATGCAACGGCGAGGTTGACCGTGACGGTCGATTTGCCGACGCCTCCCTTGGCGCTCGACACGGCGACGATGGCCCCGATCCCGGGAAAGGCTGGGGAGGCAGGGGAAGCAGGCAAGATCTTCGACTCCGTGGACAGGATGCGCTGGCGAGGCGCATCACCGGCATTGCGGTCGCGCCACAAGATGATATTAGCAGTTACGCATGGAAGGCAAGGCCATGACCCTCGATGACCACCTCTCGGCCGAAGTCGGCCAGAGCGAAAGCCTGTTTCGCGCCGCAATGGCGCGCGAGGACGTAGCGCGGGTAAGCAAGCTGCGCCAATTGGCTACACAGGCCGATGATTTCGATGCCTTCGCGAAACAGGCGCTGTTCGTCGGCTGGACCGCGGGCGACCTGCGCAGCCGCGACCTCGAACCGGCGGTGCGCGATCTGGCCGCAGCGGTCTGGGCCGAAACCACAGGTAGGATCGAACCTGCCGACCTGCTTGCCGCGTGGCATGCGTTCAATGCCGAACGCATGCGGATCCTTATCCATTGCCTGTAGGCAAACCGCCGTCTCCGGTCAGCGCCCGGCACCGCGTGTGCTGATCCCCAGCAGCCGGTAGAGAAGGCAGAACCCGGTCAGCCCGGTAATCAGCGGGATCAGGCCGAGCCAGCCCCAAGCGGTCTTCGGACCGACGAAAACCAGCGCGATCAGCGCCAGCCCGACGACGACGCGCAGGATACGGTCGGCCTTGCCCTCGTTCACGGTCATCTCGGTGCCCCTCTTTCGATCAGGCCGCTTCGCACCCGGCGAAGCCATCGGCATCCATTTTCGCGGCATAGGGACCGGACACTTCGGTTCCCGGGGTCAGTGTAGCCTTGGCACTAGCCCAGTCGTCGGGCTTGAGGATAATCAGCCAGCCAGCCTCGTAAGGATCGGCGTTGGCGGTGTTGGGCTTGGTGACCATCGCCTCGTTGACCTCTTCGATGGTGCCAGCGGCGGCGGACTTGGCCGGACCGACCCACTTGCCCGATTCGATCGTCGCGACCGACTTGCCGGCATCGACCGCGCGGCCGACCTTCTTCGGCGTGAAGGCGACGATGTCGCCCGCGAGCGCGGTGGCAACGGTGGTCATGCCCAGCTTGACCCGCCCATCGGGCAGCTCGCGGAACCAGGTGTGGTTCGCAACATCGTAAAGCAGGTCGTCGGGCAGGTTGCATCCGCGGACATTGGCCATGAGTTGTTCTATCCTTCCAAGACAGCATCGGCACGGATCGGCCGCGACGCGCAGCAAAACTCGCCAAGCTGGGCGTTGCGGAGCTTTCCGCCGACGAAGTAGACCAGATGCTGCACCACTCGGCGCATCGTCGCAATGTTAACGCGCCATTCGGCCGGCGCAAGCTCTGTCGCCGCCAGGTTGTAGCGATAGGCCGCCTCGCGACAGGTTTCGCGGCAAGCGTTGAAGCTCGGGTCGCCCCGCGCCGCTTGACTGTGGAGCGCGAGCAGGCGGAAGCCTTCCTTCGTCTTGCGCGTCGGGGTTCGGTTGTGCGCCTGCAGCCAGTTCTCGAGCACATCCTCGGCCGCCGCAAGCAGTTCGCCCGGGGCAGCGGCACTGGCGCCCTCGGGCGACCAGCCCTCGACCCACTCCTCGATGGCGGCGATCGTACGCATCAGGCGATGGCGCGTGCCCGCAGCGCCGCCCGCCCGTCGCTGGCGTTCTCGGGAATGCCGACCTTGCGTGGGCTCAGGCCCAGCGCCACGCCGAGAAGCTGGGTGAAATACATCATCTTGACATTGGTCTTGATGCCGAACTCTTTCTCGGCGCGGACCTGGTGCATCTCGAGCCCGGCGTGACAAGTCGGGCACTCGGTGGCGATGACCTCGGCTCCGGCCTCCTCGGCGGCCTTGAGGATGTTGACCACCAGCTTGGTCGAGGTGTCCTTGTCCGACAGCGTGTGCGCGCCGCCGCAGCACGCGGTCTTGAGCGCGAAGTCGACATTCTCCGCGCCCGCGGCGGCGAGCAGATCGTCCATGAAATGCGGCTTGCTGGTCGATTCGGAACCAGGCCCCTGGTCCTTCTCGGGGAAGATGTGGCGCGGGCGGGTGTACATGCAGCCATAATAATTGGCGACCTTGAGGCCCTTCAAGCCACCCTTGACGCGGCGGCGCAGCTCGTCCTCGCCGATGCCGTCCTTGATCCAGTCGAGCGCGTGGATCGTCTCGATCTGCCCAGCCTCGTAAGTGCCGTGGCCCGCCTTCGACGACAGGCGGTCGGTCACTTCGCGGCTGCTTTCGTCATGCGCCAGATCGTATTCGGCTTTCTTGAGGTTGTGGTAGCAACCGTTGCACGGCGCCATGACCACATCGTGCCCCATCTCGTTGGCGGCGATGTTCATCACCCGCGCCGAGAGGTAGGTCTGGATCTTGGGGTCGATGTTCTTGACCTCCATCGCTCCGCAGCAGTTCCAGTTCTTCACCTCCTCGAGCTCGAGGCCGAGCTTCTTGCCGACCGCCTTGGTCGATTTGTTGTAACCATGGCCCGAGCCTTCCAGCGCGCAACCGGGGTAATAAGCGACCTTCTTGTAGGCCTGCTTCTTGTCCATCGTACTCATCCTATTTCGCGGGGTCGAAGCGGGCTTCGGGGTGACCGCCGCGGACCGCGGCGAGGTGTTCGAGTTCCTTCTCGTGGGCGTATTCCTCGATCGCCGCTCGCGCCCTGGCCCATCCCTTGGTCCGCGGGTGGAAGACCGTCGCCCAGCCCATTTTCATCATCCACCCGAGCGGCAGTCCGGTCAGCATCTTCTTCACGAACTCGACCAGCCACGGTTGCAGGAGCGACTGGCCGGTCTTTCGGAAGAAGCCCATCATCACCCGGCCGTCCTCGATCTTGCCGGTGCGGAAGACCTGGCTCGAGAACTCCTCGTCGAAAATCGTCGAGGGCGATTTCTCGGTATAGCCCTTGAGCTCCAGCCAGTGCGCGGTCGCTTTCATCACGCCTTCGGGCACGACATCGCGCGGGCAGGCGTAAGTGCACTTGTTGCAGCTGACACACTGCCAGATCAGATCCTTGTCGCGCACCAGCTCGTCCTCGAACCCCATGCGGATGAGGTAGATCCAGTGCCGCGGGTTGAAGTCGGGGTCGAGCGCGTTGACCGTGCAGCTGTTGGTACAGCTGCCGCACTGCCAGCAGCGATGGATATATTCGCCCCCCGGCAACGCGGCGATCTCGTCCTGCAGACCTTCGTTGTAATCGGTGACGACCCGAGGCTTGATGAAGGTCGACCAGTCGCCCGAGACGTCGACCCCGTCGATCACCAGGTTCTCGTGCGTCGAGAGGTTCTCGGGCCGGATCAGGTTCTTTTCGTGGATTGGCATGGTGGCCGGGCTCTCTCAAAATCCGGGAAGCGCCGCGCGGGCGGCAGTGACGACGACGGGATCGCGGTGCTTGATCCGGACGCCGTCGAGCCCGAGCAGCCGGCGCAGATAGGCTACGCTGTCTTCGGGCGCGGTGAAGTCCGCGCGCAGGTAACTGCCGCCCTGCGCCGCGATGTATTCGGCGTAGACCTGCCCCATCAGCAGGTCGACATACTGGAGTGTATCGCGGAAGACACCGTTCTGCGCGAGCCATTGCGAAAGCTCTTCGCGCAGCATCAGGTGGGTGGCGTAGCCATCGCCGACCTTGATCGACGCCCGGTCGATGTCGCCGTGCCAGATTTCGCGCAGCACTCCGGTGTTCGCGCTCTGGTCCCACACCCACCGGGTCATCAGCGGATAGCGTTCGGGGTCGACAGCGTGGAGCAGCTCGGCGGCGAGGTCCTTGACCCAGCGGAATTTCTTCCCCGCCGGGAACTGGACGCAGAATTCCGCGATGTGACGATCGACATCGGTTTCCGCGTGCGGCGCGTTCACCAGCCCCATTACCGCTGCCATCAGCGTGTCGAAATTTCCGCCTTCTAGCCAGTCGGCAATCCGTCGCCGAACCGTCGGCATGAGGCCGGCGACGACCGTGAATTCCTCGGCGCTGGGCCCCTGCGGCCCGGCGTCGGCGAAAATCTTGCGGATCGCCTCGCCCTTCAGTCGCAACGCCTCCACGTAGGCCTCGACCCCGCCGGTTTCTTCGCACGCCGATGCCAACCGCTCGGTCGCGGCAGTCAACGCCGGGCCCGACAGCTCGAGCACCGGCCGCTGGATCGCGGGTTCGGCGGGACGAGGCGAGAAGAAGCCCATCGGATCAGGCCGGGACCAGGCCCTTGACCATTCCGAGCGCGCTCATCGCCGCGCCAGCGCCCTGGCCGATCGAATCGTCGATCGTTTCGGGCCCGATCGCCGCGCCGGCGACGTAGACGCCTTCGCGACTGGTTCCGCCCATCACCCCGTAGGTGTTCTCGCGCTTGAGGTAACCCCAGTGATGCAGGTCGATTCCGAACACGCTGGCGATGGTCATGTTGTCGACATTGGGATCCATCCCAATCGCGTGAACAACCATGTCGAACGGGATGGTGATCGGTCGCTTGACCAAAGTGTCCTCGCCCTTGACGATGACCTTGTCGCCATCGCTCGTCACCTCCGCGATGCGGGCCTTGATGTACTTGACCTTCTGCTCTTCCTGCGAGTTCCAGTACACTTCCTCGTAGAGACCGAAAGTCCGGATATCCATGTAGTAGATATAGACGTGACAGTCGGGCAGCTCCTCGCGGATCTCCATCGCCATCTTGGCCGAAACGGTGCAGCAAATCTTGGAGCACCATTCGCGCCCGATCTGCCGGTCGCGGCTGCCGACGCACAGCAGGATCGCGACGCGCTTGGGGGGCTCGCCATTGGACGGACGGCGCACGCCGTGACCGCCCGATATCATCTGTTCGACCTGGGTGGTGGTCACCACGTCGGGGAAGCGGCCGAAGCCCCATTCGGGCTTGTTGACGCTGTCGAAGTGGGTGAACCCGGTGCACAGGATCGCCGCCTTGGTATTGATCCGGCGGCCGCCCCTCAAGGTGGCGGTGAAATTGCAAGGGCTACCGTCGAAGCTCTGGACGACCTCGTCGGTGATCACCTCGATCCTGTCGTTCCCGACAACGCGCGAGACCATCGAGCCTATCGCGTCCTTCGCCCACTCGCCGGTGGGCACCAGCTTCGAGTAGCCCGAATGGATCGGCGCTCCGCCGAGAATGCCGGTCTTCTCGACCAGCACCACGCTCTCGCCGGCCGCGGCCAGCGCGTGCGCGGCACTCAACCCGGCCGGACCTCCCCCGACGACCAGGAACGGATCACTCATCTTTTCAGCCTCCCAGCTGCGCTTGTTTTGTATAGCCCGGCCCGCCGGTAATCATCCGCCGCGGATCGTAGAGCGATTCTTTCGGCCCACCGGCCTCGATCGCCTTGAGATAATCCTCGAACTCGGCCTTCTTCGCGCGCCAGTCGATCCCCAGCTTTTCCATCAGGGTTTCGGTCGCGCTGGCGTGCCAGTGCGACTGCACGATCTTGTACGGGTGCGCGCCCATCAGCAGCGCGGCGAACTGGATGTCGGCAAGAACGGGCAGCGAATAGTCCTTGCCGGCGGCCTTGCCGATCCACTGGTTCTTGTCGAGGGTGGTGATGCAGCCGGTGTCGTGTCCGATCATCACGTCGCTCTGCGCTTCCTCGACCGCAACCTTGATCTTGCGGTCGATCGCGAAACTGCGGGTGAACTCGCGCTCCGAGATGATGTGGCGGAAGCCGAACCCGCAGCAATCGTACCAGGTCGAATAGTCGATCACCTGCGCGCCGAGATCCTGGACGATGCCGGTCGAAACCGCGACCCGGTCGCCCTCGAGAACGTCGTCGTCATAGATCACGTCCTGCGGCACCATCTTGTAGACGTGACAGGCGGGATGGATCGTCGCGCGGATCATCGAGGCGTCGACCACCTGACGTTCGACAATGCGCTTGCGCATCACGTGGACCCATTCGGAATAGTGAACCACCTCCTCGGGGATCAGCAGCTTGCCGTCGACCAGCCGACCGAGCTTCCCGAGGATTTTCTTGACCCGCTCGCGCAGCGTCGCGCTCGAGATGAGGTAGCCGCGGACTTCCTTGTAGTTGCCGAACGAGGTGCCGCAGTGAACCAGAGGATAGTAATACCCTTCGGGCTTGCCCTCGGCCTTGGCCGAGACGTAGGCTTGGTGGAAGTTGCGCAGGAATACCGCCGCCAGGCTCTCGAGGTTGCCGATGCCCGAGCCGTGATAATTCCAGGCGGTGCAGCTGGTTTGGTCGGTCTCGTCGAGATACTCGATCCCCAGCTCGTTCATCGTCCACAGCAGGCTGGCGGGATAGCCGGGGATGTTGCCGCATTGCCCGCAGCTCTTGTGATGCCACAGCCGGTTGGTCGGGATCTTCTTGTCCCAGCCATAGAGCGTCTTGGCAATATAGGGCTCGTGGTCCTCGCTGACTCGATGGACGACGATCTCGCCATCCTTTTCCAGCTGCCACATCGCATCGCGGATGTCGTCCACGCGCTGCTTGGTGGTCAGCATAGAGCGCTTGTTGATCCGCGCCTCGACCCACGCCGTCGCGACCTGCGCGTCGGCCGCCGAGAGGTTCGCATCGCGCCACTCGGCGCCGTGACCGGTAAAGCGTTCGCCGCCGCTGCTGGGGGTTGAACCTGTCATCCTAGCTTCTCCTTCTCGCGCAGCGCGCGATCAATCGTCGTCATCGTCCTGCTCGTCGAGGAAGTCGGACCAGTCCTCGCGCTTCTCGTCCATGATGTCGGTGATGACGTCGAACAGGTTTTCGTCGACCGTCTCTAGCTGGTCGAGCACACCGGTTTCTTCCCAGATCGTATAGAGCTCGACCGAGGTCTTGAGGTTGGTTTCCCACGCTGTCTTGGTGGTGTGCAGCGTCGGCATCGGGATCGCCTGGCGCAGCACCGTCAACGGCGCATTGACCTTGGAGATATTGGGGCCCCAGTCGGCGAAGCCGTCGGGATTGATCATGTCGGGCGACAGCTGGTTACCGGTCGAGATCAGCTTGAGCATGACGCGGCTGAACGGGCGCAGCACGTTCTTGGCGCTTTCCATACCGTGCTTGATCGCCGTCTCGCGCATCAGCATAATCAGGCCACCCGGCGAATTCTCGAACGGGCAACGCGCGGCACAGGTGTAGCACTGGGCGCAGGCCCAGATCTTCTCCTGCATCGCGTCGTAGATGCCCTCAAGATTTTCGGTCCAGAGGAGCTGGACGATCTCGCGGGGGCTGAAATCGTAGTAGTGCGCGGCAGGGCAGGTCGCCGTGCAGATGCCGCAGTTGAGACAGCCGTTGAGTTCGTGGTCGTAGCGCTGGTCGGCCTGGATGTCGGCGAAGATCTCTTCCAGCTTGACCCGCGGCAACGGCGCATCGGGCGCGACCGGATCGCCGATAAATTCCTGTACGCGGGTCGTTGTGCCGTGCATCGCCTTGCCCTTCGCTCAGTACGTCATGACCTTGCAGTCGCCTTCCATGACCTCTTCGATCAGGTGGGCGCCGCCGACGATCCCCGAGCACTCGGGGATGAGATCGTCCTCGGTCATGTCGAAGAGATCGAGATTGGGGGAGCAGCAGTAGAACTTGGCGCCCGCGTCGTGCGCATCCTTGATGAAGTCGTATACCGTTTTGGGCGACCCTTCCTTGACTACAAGGCTTTCGGCCACGCCCTTCTTCATCAGCCGGCCGGCCGTGGCGGTGCAGATCACATCGACCTCGTATTCCATTGCCGCAGCGACGGTAGCCTGGAAGATCGGCGCGCCAAGCTCCTCCCCGTTGCGCGGGTCGGTGTTGGCCATGACGATGATCAGCTTTTCAGCCATTTCAGCAGATGCTCCTCTTCCGGCCCGTCCCGTCGTTCGCGGAATCGGTACCTACTCGTTTCAGACCTTACATATAAGAAAAAACTAATGCAAGTCGCCGTCACCGCATCAAGCCGGTTTCGGCTATTAGCCCGGTCATGAACGGGACGAGCGCATCTTCGATCGCGGTCTGCGTGGCTCGCAGGTGAGCGAGCGCCTCGCCGGCTCCTTCCGGGCTCTCCTCGAACTCCATGATGAGGTCTTCGATCATTGCGACCTTGATGCCGGGATGATAGTCGAAACCGAACGCGGTGGTGCCCATCTGGAACGCCAGCGGTGCGCCCTGCGCATCGTGCGCGAGAATCGTCGCGAAGTCCGGCGGCACAGGGCGGTCGCGCCCGTACCGGCAGAACGGGAATGTTTCGGGAAGGTAGCCCGCAAGCGCCGTGTCGCTGGCGCGGAAGCCTTCTCCCAAGGTACACGCGAGCGGCGCGGGCGCAGATCCGCCGCCGGCAGCGCGGGCCAGGACTTGGGCACCGAGCCCGAAGCCGAGCACCAGCTTGTTGGCCATCAGGCAAGCCCGGACCAGCGCCTGCTCCTCGGCCAGCGTCGGCAGGTCACGCTCGCCCGCGCTCCCCCACGGTCCACCGCCGAGCAGCACGAGCCCGTCGCCGACTTCTTCAAGCGTGGGTATCGCCACCGCGCCGGTAAACGGGCGGATGTAGCGAAAGCGGATTCGGCGGCCTTCGAGATGATCCTCGATCAGCCCAAGGTACTCGGCGCTGGTGTGCTGGAGGACGGTGAGCTTCTTCACGCCGGGACCGGCTCGGCGGCGAGCGCGGCTGCGGCGGCGGCGGCGAAATCCTCGGCCCCGATCGAAAGCAGGCCGCCCGGCGGCAGCGCCGCGAAATAACGCCGGATGGCGCTCCCGACCTCGTCCACCCGGATCTGCCGCAGCGCGGCTTCGAGATCGAACACGATCCGCGGCGGGGTCGCGAAAAAGTCGCCAGTGAACAGCACCTCGCG
>JAJYQP010000051.1 GCA_021794525.1 Pseudomonadota bacterium
CGATCTCTCGGCAAAGCCCGTGCGGTGGGACGACATGGCAAAGGCCGTCACTTTCGCGAAAGAGCAATGGAACGGCATAGCGGCGCGAATAACCGACACGGCGCTGAAAACAGATTTCAACCAGTCCCTTTCGGATATGGACACGGCGGTGACGGCTAAGGACATGAAAACGGCGAAGGCCTCGTCGACGCACGAGTTGGATCTCGTCGATAAGCTCGAAGCCTTCTTCGCGAAATAATCTCTCCCGGAGGCATAGCCAACACCGTCGGCACGGTCTTGATGTTCAATGCGGTCTCCATCGACCAAGGTGAGTTGGGTGCCCTGTTTGGGGCGGCGACAGCCGGGCCCCGCTGGCCTTCGTGGCGCTTGCCCGAGAATGTGATTGTGGTGGAAATGGCCGCATGGATACATATCAGGCCAACGTTTCTCGGCGCCCATTGAGAAGCGAAAGTAAATTGACCCTCCTCCCACCGAAGTCTAGGACTGTCGTCCGATGCTCCGCCGTCTCAACCTCGTTCTGGCCGCGGTCGCGATGCTCATCGCGCCGCTTGCGATGCAGTCGGGCATGGCGATGGCGGCCATGCCGATGAACCATCGCGAGATGGCGCAGACGGGGCATTGTGGTGACCCGGATTCGGGCGGCGAAGACAAATCGGGCGCCATGACCCAATGCTGCATCGCCATGTGCTCGGCCGTAGCTCCGATCGGCACGGCATCGCTCGAGTCCATGGTCTACCATGCTCCCATGCTTGTAAGCTTTAGCCCGGCCGAGCACCGTGGCTTTCTGGCCAAGCTCCCCACGCCCCCTCCGCGCGCTGCGTGAAATCGTTGAGTTTCTCGATTTCACGGAGTTAGGACAATGAACAAGCTTATGGCTGCGGTCGCGCTGGCGATCGCTCTTCCCGGCGTCGCGCACGCTCAGGCTGCTCCTGCGGAGAAGCCGAAGATGGAATGCTGCGAGAAGATGAAGGACAAATGTACGTGCTGCGACAAGATGGCGGGCAAACCCGCCGACGGCAGCTCGGCACCTTCGTCGGACCCGCACGCAGGCCATGACATGAAGCCTGCGGCACCCGGCCACACCCAGAACTGAGCAAGGCTGTCCTGTCGGTGGGCGCGCGCCCGCCGACAGGCATCTGCTCGTGCCCGCATTCAGGATATAGATATGAACCAACCCGTCCTCGGACGGCGCGCGCTGCTGCGCGCCGCTGCAGTATCCGGCGCAGGCCTAGGCCTCGCGCAGGCTCTGCCGGCCTGGGCTCAGCCACTCTCGAAAGGCCTCGTGCGACCGCTTCCGACCGTGAGCGGTAACGACATTGCCCTGATTATCGGCCAGGTCAGCGTCGAGGTCGATGGCAAGGTCAGCCGCGCGGTGGGCGTCAACGGCACCGTCCCCGCGCCGCTTATCCGATTGAAGGAGGGGCAGCGTGTGCGCCTCCGCGTGGAGAACACCCTCGACGAGGAAAGCTCGATCCACTGGCATGGCCTGCTGGTGCCGTTCCAGATGGATGGCGTCCCGGGCGTGAGCTTCCCGGGCATAATGCCACGCTCGACCTTCGATTACGAGTTCGAGCTCAACCATTCGGGGACGTACTGGTACCACAGTCACAGCGCCTATCAGGAAGAGGACGGGCTCTACGGCCCGATCGTCGTCGATCCAGCGGGGCCCGATCCCGTCGCCTACGATCGCGAGCACGTGCTCGTTCTGTCCGATCACAGCCCGCTCGCCGGCGCGACAATCTACCGCAAGCTGAAGCAGATGGGCGGCCCCTATTTCAATCGCCAGCGGATGACGCTGTCGGGCCTGCTGGCGGGCAAGGATCTGACCGCGAAGGAGCGCTGGGACTGGGCGCAGATGCGGATGGACGCGGCCGACATCGCCGACGTAACCGGATCGACCTACACCTTCACCGTCAACGGATTCGGGCCGTTCGACAACTGGACCGGCCTGTTCGCGCCCGGCGAACGGGTGCGACTGCGGATCATCAACGCCTCGGCGCAAACCACATTCAACATTCGCATTCCGGGTCTGCCGATGACGGTGGTCCAGGCCGACGGCCTCAACGTCCGACCGGTAACCGTCGACGAGTTCCAGATCGGCACGGCCGAGACCTACGACGTCGTCGTCACGCCGCAGGACCGGGCCTACAGCTTCGTCAGCGAGGCGAGCGACCGCTCGGGCCTGGGACGCGCCACGCTGGCGCCGCGCGAGGGCATGAGCGCGCCGGTTCCGCCGCTGCGCCCGCGCCCCCTCCTGACCATGAAGGACATGGGTATGGGCGATATGGGCGGCATGGACCATTCCGCGATGGGGCAGGGCGGCATGAGCGGCGGCTCCGCCAATCCCGCCAGAGCGAGAGGCATCGATCCGACAGCGCAACAGAACGCCTCCGGCGAATTGTGGAAGCTGACGGGTTGGAAGGAGACCGTCGCTGCCGCGGCCACGGCCACCAGCATGGCGGGTATGGATCACGCTGCCATGAGGCATGCCCCGGCTGCGGCACCGGCTACGGCTGCTCCGCCCCCGGACCACGCCGACATGGGCCATGCAATGCCCTCTTCCACGGCGACCGGTCAGGCCTCGGCGCCGATGGATCACGGTTCGATGGGAATGCGCGACTTCGCCAATGCTCCCCAAGTCGACAAGAACCCGGGCGTGCAGACGATCTCGCCGATGCCGGTCGATCGCATGGGCGATCCGGGCACGGGCCTCGACAACGTCGGTCATCGCGTACTGACCTACCGTGATCTGGTGGCGCTGCAGCGTAATCCCGACGTGCGCGCGCCTTCGCGCCACCTCGACATCCATCTCACCGGCAACATGGAACGCTACATGTGGTCCTTCGACGGGGTGAAGCTGAGCGAGCCGGCCGAGCCGATCCCGTTCCGCCTGGGCGAGCGGGTGCGTGTGCGGCTGGTGAACGACACCATGATGCAGCACCCGATCCACCTTCATGGCCACTTCTTCGAGCTGGTGACCGGACATGGCGCACATTCGCCGCGCAAGCATACGGTGAATGTCCAGCCCGGCGGGACCGCCACCTTCGACGTTACGCTCGACGCGAAGGGCGACTGGGCGTTTCACTGCCATAATCTCTACCACATGGCTGCCGGGATGATGCGTGTCGTCACCGTTCGCTCCGCGGAGGGAGACGTACAATGACTTCGCTTCACAAACTGCCGCTGATCGCTCTCGCGGCCCTCGTCGGCGTGCCGACCTTGGCGCAGGGGCAGGCATCGGTGTCCACCCCTGCCGCGGGAGCGACCTGCTCTCCGGAGCATGCCGCCATGGGGCACTGCACGCTTCCTGCGCCTGCAAAGACAACGCTGCAATCTGCACCGCCGGTTTCACCGGCGTGCTCGCCAGACCATGCGGCGATGCGCCACTGCACAGCGCCCACCGCGCAGCCCGTGACTCAGTCTCCGGCGTGCACTGCAGAGCATGCAGCAATGGGACACTGCACCTTGCCCGCGACCGTGGCGCCACCGCAGCCGGTCTGCGCGCCGGAGCATGCGGCCATGGGTCATTGCACCCCGTCGACAGCCAGCGTTGCCGAAGGCACCGACCTCCCGGCCGGTACCGGGTCGCCTCCCGCTGTCCCCACCGATCACGCCGCGGACGCGGTCTACGGCCCCTCTGCGATGGCGATGGGGCGTCACCATCTGGCCCTCCATCATGGCGGCCAGAACTTTTCGATGGTGATGCTGAACATCGCCGAGGCAAAGATCCGCGAGGGCCGAGAAGGCTACAAATGGAACGGCGAGGCCTGGTATGGAGGTGACCTTAACCGGCTGGTGGTGAAATCGGAGGGCGAAGGCGAGTTTGGCAGGAAGGTCGAATCCGCCGAGGTGCAGGCGCTCTACAGCCGCGCGATAGGCCCCTACTTCGATCTCCAGACCGGACTTCGCTACGATTTCGAGCCGAACCCGTCGCGCGTTTACGCCACGCTCGGGTTGGAGGGACTGGCACCCGGGTTCTTTGAGGTGGATGGTGCGCTATTCCTCTCAGACCGCGGCGAGGTGAGAGCTCGGCTCGAAGGATTCTACGACCAGCGCATCACCCAGGAACTGATCCTGCAGCCACGCGCCGAGATTAACTTCGCCGCGCAGAGCAGTGAAGATATCGGTGTCGGCGCGGGTCTAACGAATGCCGAACTCGGCATTCGCCTGCGTTACGAAATCGCCCGCGAATTCGCTCCATACATCGGTGTGCAATACGAACAGGCCTTCGGTGAAACGCGCGATTTCCTGCGGAATGACGGTGAATCGACAGGGGGCTGGAGCTTCCTGGCCGGCATCCGCACGTGGTTCTGAGAGGAGAAGGAAAATGCCGATGACGATCATGATCGCTGCTGCACTGGCGGCCCAGGCTACAGCCAACTCTCATGCCTCCCACCATCCTCCAGTGGCGGTGCAGTCTGCTTCGGAGAGCGCAGACGAAAGCGCCGTCCGCGCGGTGCTGGGGCGCTACAAGGCCGCGATCGAACGGCTGGATGCGACTGGCACCGAAGCGCTGTTCACCGAAGACTCCGCGATCTTCGAGACCGGCGGAGTGGAAGGCACCTATGCGAATTATCTGGCGCATCATCTCGGCCCCGAACTTGCCGCCTTCCGCTCGTTCGCGTTCTCCGACTACACGGTCGCGGTGCGGATCGAAGGCAATCTCGCGCTGGCGACCGAGACCTACAACTACCGGATCGAGACGAAGAGCGGCGAGATCGCGACTCGGAAGGGCGTCGCCACCAGTGCGCTCATCCGCGCATCGGATGGCTGGAAAATCCTGGTCATGCACACCTCCGCCCGCAAGCCGAAGGGAGCATGAAATGACCCAGATCGATCACAAGCTTGCAATGGCGGCTCGCCTGCTTCAGCTGCTGGCAATGGTGGTGCTAGCGGCAAGCCTCGCTTTCGCGGTCTCCCCCGCGCTCGCCCACAAGGATCACGACAAGAACAAGGCCGAGGCAGCACAGGCCCAGGGGAGCTCAGCGACCCCAGGAACTGCCCCGAATAAGGCATCCAAAGGTGTAAGCGCGGCACCGATGTTCCACGACATGACGGGCGGCATGGAGAGGGCGGACGACCGCTCGGCGCTGCCGTTTCTGGAGCGGCTGGTCGAATGGCTTGGTCGCCTACATCCGTTCTTCGTCCATTTCCCGATCGCGTTCTTCCCCGCGGCGCTGTTCACCGCGGTGGTCGGCAGGCGGCGCCCGGCCTTCTCGGCCCCGGTCCAGTTCCTCGTGGTCGCGGGAGGTGTCTTCGCCCCGCTTGCCGCCGCTGCAGGCTGGCTGAGCGCCGTGACTATGGAACCCGATGCCATTCTAACGATTCATCGTTGGTTGGGCGTCGCAATTGGTGTTGGTGGCCCCGCCCTCGCCATCTGGGCGTGGCGCAGACCTTGGGAGGATCGCGGCGCCGGCATGATTCTGGCGCTCACAGCCATCACGCTAGCAATCGGGGTGCAGGGATTTCTTGGCGCAGCCGTGACCCATGGTCTGGATCATCTGATGTTTTGAGGAGCGCGAGCAATGCAGGGAGGCCATCAGAACCACGCCGCCACGTCCAATGGCATACAGGACGGGCAATACACGATGCTGGTAGTCAATCTCGGGCTGAGCCTGCTGGTGATGTATCTGGGCATGTTTGCCATGATCTGGAGCTGGGGCGAGTTCATCCAGAATGTGAACTTCTTCTACATGGCGGTGGTGATGTGGGCGCCGATGGGGGCGATCATGCTGGCCACCATGGGCGGCATGTATCGTAACCGAAAGCTCAAAACCGTCCTCTATCTCGCATTCGCGGCGATCTTTAGTCTATCGTTGCTCGGTATCCGTCAGCAGAGCCTGGTCAGTGACCGCCAGTTCCTCCGCTCGATGATTCCGCACCATTCGGGTGCGATCCTGATGTGCGAACAAGCCAAGCTGAGGGATCCCGAGGTCCGCCAACTCTGCACCGGAATCATCGAGGCGCAGAAGCAGGAAATCGCCCAGATGAAGCAAATCATGGGCCGCATTTGACCCGATGCATATACAATCACGGAGACATTCGATGACCAAATTGACCGGACTTGCAACGCTGGCCCTGCTCGCTTCGCTGGGCGCTTGCGGAAGCTCCGAACAGCCGGCCAAAGACGCCGCGCCCACCGCCGGAATGAGGATGGACGGCCCATTCGCCGCGCCGGAGATGGCGATGGACGAGGCGATGAGGGCCGCGGTGGGCGTCGATGCCGCCGATACCTGGGTCAAGAAAATGATCGCGCATCACGAAGGCGCGATCGCCATGTCGCGGGTCGTTCTCGGTCTCGATCCCACCGCCAATGTCGCGAAGATGGCCCAGGCGACGATCGACAATCAGGGCGCGGAGATCGAGGCATTGAAGGCGCTGGCGCGCAGCGGCGCCGCCAACCCGGACAGCGCCAGGCTCTACGACGCGGCGCTGACCGCGATGCATGACCAAATGATGGAATCGTCGGGGGCAAATCCATCCGAAACCTACCTGGCGAAGATGCTCGCGCATCATCGCGGTGCTGTCGCGATGTCCGATGTCGCGCTCGCGAATGGCGCGACCGGGGCGGTACGCGCGCAGATCGAGGAGACACGGGCCGGGCAGCTTGCGGACATCGCCAGGGTCGAGGCGATGCAGCGCGGCGAGCCGATGACGCCGCAGGCCCAGGCGCCGACCCCTGCGGCCACCCGCTCGCCCGCGTCAAAGCCGGCTGCCGCGAAGGCTCCCGCGACCGCGAAGCCTGGGCCCGCAAAGCCGACGGCGAAGCCCGCACCTGCGCCGGAAGCCTCGCCGACCTGCGCGCCCGAACATCGCGAACTGGGCCACTGCTGATCGCTGCCGGACGGCCCCGGTGCATGGTGCGCCGGGGTCGTTCCCCTTTCACGACAGGGACATTCCTCGCCCATGCGAACAAGCGTGATCGCCCGCAAGACGCACAAATGGCTGGGGCTGTTTATCGGCCTTCAGGTCGTGCTGTGGTCGCTCAGCGGTGTCTATATGACGGTCGTCCACATCGACACGATCCACGGCGATCATCTGGTGCGGGAGGCCCCAAAGCCGACTATCGACGCGGCCTCGCTCAGCGATCCCCTGGCGCTCGCCGCGAGGGAGAGGGCCAGCAGCATACGGCTCGCATGGGTTGGCGGCCAGCCGATCTATGTCGTGACGGAGCCGTCGGGCGAGCGCGCCTACTCTGCGACCTCGGCGGCACCTTTCGCGCCCCCGGACGAGCCAGCGATCAGGGCGTTGGCGGCGTCCCATTACACGGGCCGCGAACCCATCGCCTCGGCCGAGCTGATCACCGCGGTGCCGGCAGAAATCCGCGGGCGAAATCCGCCCCTGTGGCGCGTCGAATTCGACCACTGGAACCGGCCGACCTTCTACCTGTCGCCCGTCACCGGCGAGATCGTCTCGCGCCGTCATGAACTCTGGCGCGTGTTCGATTTCGTCTGGATGCTGCACATCATGGATTACGACGAGCGCGAGAACGTCAACAATACGCTGCTGCGCGTTTTCACCTGGGGGGCGGTGCTGATGGCGACCTCGGGCATCTGGCTGCTGTTCCATGCCTTCCCGAAAAGAAAGATCAGGAGGGGCGAGGCCCGATGAGGATCAAGTCGCTCTGGTTGCGCAGGATCCACAAGTGGGTCGGGTTGGCGATCGGACTGCAGTTCGTGCTCTGGGCGGTCAGCGGCGCGGCCATGGCTCTGCTCGACATGGAAACCGTCGCCGGCGGCCCCCGCCGTGACGCAGCGGAGGCAACGCTTC
Organism: Pseudomonadota bacterium; assembly: GCA_021794525.1. Lineage (GTDB taxonomy): Bacteria > Pseudomonadota > Alphaproteobacteria > Sphingomonadales > Sphingomonadaceae > Qipengyuania. The sequence goes on from JAJYQP010000051.1 coordinate 7,771, forward strand.
CGATCGGCACGACCGGCTGGCCGAGGATCGCCGCGCAGATCGGCACGCACCGGATCGAGGCGCTGCGATCGGGGACCCTGCTCGATCGGCCGGTGATCGAAGCGGCCACGGCGCAGGGCACGCGGCTCTTCGATGCCCGGACGGGAGCGCGCCTGACGATCGACGCTGCGACCGCGCGTGCAATCGCACAGGACAATCATCCCGCCGGGCAAAGGCCGCTCGCCCCCGTGCTCCTGACCGAGGCGTCGCTGGCGGTGAGGGACCATCGGCCGCCAATCTGGAAAGTCGACTTCGGGGACGCGGCAGGCACCACCTATTACGTGTCGGCCACCAGCGGAGCCCTGCTGGAGCGACGCAACGACACCTGGCGCTGGTGGGATTTCTTCTGGATGCTCCACAACATGGACTATGCCGACCGGACCAGCTTCAACCACCCCCTGATCATCGCTGTCGGCATCGCCATGACATGGCTGGCGGTCACCGGCTTCTGGCTGCTGTTCCGGACGATGTGGCGGCACGATGTCCGGTGGCTGCGTCCACGCAAGATACGGTGAGCCGGTTCCCGCGCGAGGATTGCGACCGGGTCAGTCGCGACGCGGCCATCGCGGATGAAGATCGTCGATCACGACGCGATGGCGATGGGCGGTGCGGCCGTGCTCGGCAAGGTGGGGATGATCGTCGGCCAGGTCGGGATGTCGATGGCCGAGCGTGTCGGGATCGGCGCGGGGCCAGATCCGCAGGCCGGCCACGAGCCCGATGGCAGCGAGCGCCGCAAGCAGCAGGAACGCGGCTGCCATCCCGATCCGTGCACCGACCTGCCCCGCCAGCGGATAGGCGACCAGCCAGCAGACATGGCTGAGTGCGAACTGCGCGGCGAACAGTGCCGGGCGGTCGGCGTCGTCGGCGGAGCGGCGCAGCAGGCGCCCCCCCGGGGTCACGCAAAGCGCATAGGCCGCCCCCAGAACCACCCAGCCCGCCAGCAGCGTGGACCACCCGACAAGCCCGTCGCCGCGCCATGCGGCCAACCCCAGGCCCGCCAACCCCGTCGCGAGTACGGCCGCACCCGCCAGCATGACCGTGCGATCGGCGGTCCGGAGCAGGATGCGCGGCAGGGACAGCGCGGCCAGCATCGATCCACCGCCATAGGCTGCCAGCGCCAGGGCGACGTCCTGCTGCGATCCGCCCATGGATTTGACGATCACGACGGTGTTGACGATCACCATGGCGCTGCCCGCCGCGGCCGCGAGCGTCACCGCCAGCAGCCCGACCAGGCGCGGGGTCTGCAGATAGATACGCATTCCGCGCGTTGTCTTGCGCCACACCCCCTCCACGACACGCGCCGCCGCGGCGCGGTGGGGCAGCGCGGAGGTCACGACCAGCAGCCCGGAGATCGCGAACCCGACCGAGGTGCCCGCGAATAGCCAGTGAAAGCCGATCACCGTCAGCAGCGCGGCAGCCAGCATCGGGCTCAGCAAGCTCTCGAGGTCATAAGCAAGCCTGGAGAGCGAAAGCGCGTTGGTGTATTCCGCTTCGTCGGGCAGGATGTCCGGGATCGTCGCCTGGAAGGTCGGGGTGAAAGCCGCCGACGCCGACTGTAGCAGGAAGATCAGCAGGTACACCTGCCACACCGCCTCGACGAACGGCAGGACCAGCGCGACGCCCGCGCGCACCATGTCCATCGCCACCAGCAAGGTCTTGCGCGGCAGACGGTCGGCGTAGGCCCCGACCACCGGAGCGACGCCGATGTAGGCGACCATCTTGATCGCCAGCGCCGTGCCCAGCACCGCGCCCGCGTCCGCCCCGGCGATCTCGTAGGCCAGGAGTCCAAGAGCCACGGTGGCGAGGCCGGTGCCGACGAGGGCGATCACCTGCGCGGCAAAGAGATGGCGGTAGGTTCGGTTTGCGAGAACAGACAGCATGGTTTGCATTTACTCCCGGATCAGGCCGACATGAGCCGGTTCGCTGGCGGTCTCGTTTCGGCTCCGGCATCGCGCCCGCGAACCGCGCGGTACAGCGCCGGCAGCACGATCAGGGTCAGCAGCGTCGAGGAGATGATCCCCCCGATCACCACCGTCGCAAGCGGGCGCTGCACTTCCGAACCGAGTCCGACATTGAGCGCCATCGGGACGAAGCCGAGACTGGCGACGAGGGCGGTCATCAGCACCGGCCGCAGCCGCGCGAGCGCGCCCTCGCGGATCGCGGTATCGAGCGGGCGGCCCTCATCCATCAGCTGCTTGATGAAAGTAAGCATCACCACGCCGTTGAGCACCGCGACGCCCGAGAGCGCGATGAAGCCCACGCCCGCCGAGATCGAGAACGGTATGCCGCGCAGGAGCAGCGCCGCGATCCCTCCGGTAAGCGCCAGTGGCACGCCGGAGAACACCACGAGCGCGTCCCCGGCCGAGCGGAACAGCGCCATCAGCAGCCCGAAGATCAGCAGCAGCGTCAGCGGCACCACGATCTGCAACCGGGTCGCCGCCGACTGGAGCTGCTGGAACGTGCCGCCGTATTCGACCCAATAGCCCTCGGGCACATCGACTTCGGCGGCGATCCGGTCGCGAGCCTCGCCGACGAACGAGCCGAGATCGCGCCCGCGCACATTGCTGGTCACGACCGCGCGGCGCTTGCCGTTCTCGCGGCTGATCTGGTTCGGCCCCTGCGTGCGTTCGATCGTTGCCACTTCCGACAGGGGCACCGAACCGCCGCCCGGCAAGGGGATGGGCAGTCGTTCGAGAACCTGCGGATCCTGCCGCAGGTCCTCGGGCAGGCGGACGACGATGTCGAAGCGTCGGTCGCCCTCGAACACCTGACCCGCTTCGGCGCCGCCGACCGCGGTCGCCACCACGGTCTGCACGTCGTCGACGTTGAGGCCCAGCTGGGTCAGCCGGATGCGGTCGGGCACCACCTCGACGAAGGGGAGGCCGGTCACCTGTTCGGTCTGGACGTCCTGCGAACCCTCGATCGTGCCGACCACGCTCTCGATCTCGGCCGCGGTGGCGGCGAGCTGGTCGAGATCGTCGCCATAGACCTTGATCGCCACGTCCGAGCGAACGCCTGCGATCAGCTCGTTGAAGCGCATCTGGATCGGCTGGATGAACTCGTAGCGCGAGCCCGGAACCTGCTGGACCGCCTCGTTCATCTCGGCGACGAGCTGCGCCTTGGGTTTGCGCGGATCGGGCCACTGGTCGCGCGGCTTCATGATGATGAAGGTATCGGCGACCGAGGGCGGCACCGGATCGGTGGCGACGTCGGCAGTCCCGATCTTGGCGAAGACCTTGTCGACTTCGGGGAAGCGCTTGATCCGCTCCTCCAGCGCCGACTGCATCGACACCGCCTGCGACAGACTGGTGCCAGGGATGCGCAGCGCGTGAAGTGCGATGTCGCCCTCGTCGAGGTTCGGAATGAACTCCGAACCCAGCCGCGTCGCTGCGAGCCCGCTCACCACCACCAGCGCCGCCGCGCCCGCCAGCACGGCTTGGCGGCGCCTCAGGGCGAAGTCGAGCATCGGGACGTAACGGGCATTTGCCGCGCGCATGACCCGGTTCTCCTTTTCCTCGACCTTGCCTTTCACGAATGTCGCGACCGCAGCCGGAACGAAGGTCAGCGAGAGCAGCAGGGCCGCCGTCAGCGCAATCACCACGGTCAGCGCCATCGGGTGGAAGGTCTTGCCCTCGACGCCTTCCAGCGCGAGGATCGGGACGTAGACGATGGTGATGATGAGGATGCCGAACAGGCTCGGCCGGATGACCTCCTCCGATGCGCTGGCCGCGAGCTTGAAGCGTTCGTCCCGCGTCAGCAGCCGCCCCAGCGAATGCTGCGCCTCGCCGAAGCGCCTGAGGCAGTTCTCGACGATGATCACCGCGCCATCGACGATGAGGCCGAAATCGAGCGCCCCCAGGCTCATCAGATTGCCCGAGATGCCGCTTTGCACCATGCCGGTGATGGTCAGCAGGAAAGACAGCGGGATGACCGCCGCCGTGATCAGCGCGGCGCGGATGTTGCCGAGCAGCAGGAACAGCACGACGATTACCAGCATGGCGCCTTCGGCTAGGTTCTTCTCGACCGTCCACACCGTCGCTTCGACCAGCTTGGAGCGATCATACATCGTGCTCGCCATGACACCGCCCGGCAGCGACTTGTTGATCTCCTCCAGCCGCTCGGCGACCGCGACGCTGACGTCGCGAGCGTTCTCGCCCACCAGCATGTAGATCGTACCGAGTACGACCTCGCGCCCATCCTTGGTCGCGGCACCGTTGCGGATCTCCGAACCGATGCTGACGTCGGCGACATCGGCGATGCGGATCGGCACGCCTTCGCGCGAGGCGACGATCACGCCCGACAGGTCGCGCTCGTCCTTGGCCTGCCCCGGAACCCGGATCAGATACTGCGACCCCGACCGCTCGACGTAACCCGCGCCGACATTGGCGTTGTTGCGTTCGAGCGCCTGGATGACGTCCTCGACGGTGAGGCCGAAGCCCGCCAGGCGTGCCGGGAACGGGGCAACGATGTATTCCTTGCGGTAGCCGCCGACCGAATTGACCTCGGTCACACCCGGCACGTTGCGCAATTGCGGGCGCACCACCCAGTCGTGCAGCGTGCGCAGGTCCTGCGCGGTGTAGCGCGACCCGTCGGGTTTCACCGCGTTCGGCTTCGCCTCAATGGTGTACATGAAGATTTCACCCAGCCCGGTCGCTATCGGTCCCAGTTCGGGTTCGACGCTGGGGGGCAGGGTCGCGCGCACGCCTTGCAAGCGCTCGTTGACGAGCTGGCGGGCGAAATAGATGTCGGTGCCGTCGGCGAACACCACCGTCACCTGGCTGAGGCCGTAGCGCGAGACCGAGCGAGTATATTCCAGCCCCGGCAGGCCGGCGATCGCGGTCTCCACCGGGAAGGTGATCCGCTGCTCGGCTTCGAGCGGGGAGAACCCCGGCGCCGAAGTATTGATCTGCACCTGGACGTTGGTGATGTCGGGCACGGCGTCGATCTTGAGCCGGCCGAAGTTGAAGATGCCCAGCGCCGCCAGCAGGAGGACGGCGACCAGGACTGCGAAGCGCTGCCGTATCGACAGCTCGATGATGCGGTTGAGCATGTCTTCCGGCCCCTCAGTGATCGTGGCTCGCGCCCGACTTCTCGATGTCGGCCTTGATCACGTAGCTGTTCCTGGCGGCGTAGACGGTGCCCGGCTTGATGCCGCTCAGCACCTCGGTCCACTCCGGCCCCTCGCGCCCCAGTTCGAGCATCCGCACCTCGTAGGTCTGGCCGATCTTGGCGAAGACCACGCGGAAGTCGCGGAACTGCTGGATCGCCTCGGTCCGCACCGCCAGCGGGACGGTGCGCCGATCGACCGCGACCAGTCCGCGCACCGCCATGCCCGGGCGCCAGAAACCGTCGCGGTTGGGGAGAGCGGCGCGCGCGGTCACGGCCTGGCTCGTCACTTCCGCCAATGGCAGGAAGTCCCGAATTACCGAGCCTTGGCTGCGCTGGCCCTCGAGCGGGCGGATCTGGACCGTCTGTCCGGGGCGGACGCGCTCGATGTCTCGCGGGAAGATCGGGAACGTCGCGACCGTGCGCGAGGGGTCGGCGATCACGAACATCGGTTCGCTGCCGGCGATATCGCCGACATTGGTGTTGCGTTCGGTGATGACGCCGCCGATCGGCGCATAGATCGAATAGGTCTGGAGCGAGTTGCTGCTTTCCACCCGGGCGAGCAGCGTGCCGCGCGCGACGCGGTCGCCGACGTTGCGATAGACCGCCATCACCGGACCGGGGTATTTCGCCCCGACATCGGCGCTGCCCGCAGGATCGAGTTCGACCCGGCCGATGATCTCCACCGTGTCGCCCACCTGCTGCGGGCCGACCGTTTCGGTCGTGATCCCCGCCGCCCGCGCCGCGTCGTCCGTGATGGTCACTCGTCCCTCGTAGGACGGGAACGCCCATCGGTGGGCGCGCCCGCCTTCGCGAGCCGTCACCACGACATCGAAGCTGTGGGGTTCGACGAGCACGCCGTTGCCGCGCAGGTAACCTTCCTGCGCGCTGAAGGCGAAGGTCGTCTTTTCGCCATCGAGGCGAGCGATGGACACCCGCGCATCGACTTGGCTCGGGTCGAGCGGCTTGCCGTCACGATAGGCGTAGAGGCGATATTCGGGCGGTACGCCGTCCTCGAACACCGTCAGTTCGAGGGCGAAATCGCCGTCGCGCAGCATCCGCCCGCCATGCGGTCCGCGCTCGTAGTCGGACGCTGCGGCCTCTGCGGCCTCGGTGTCGGCTGGCCCGCCGCCCTGCTGTCCGCACGCGGCCAGCGGGCCGGCCAGCAATGCGGCCAGGATGAAATGGGTCGTTCGCATCGTCAGTTACCCCCAACAAGGTTGGCGAATTTGCCGGTCAGGCGGTCCAGTTCGACCTTCGCCGTATGATATTCGGAAAGTGCCTCGACGAAGCGGACGCGCGCATCGTGCAGCGCCGACTGCGCGGTCGAGACGTCGAGAAAGGTGAAGCCGCCGCGGTTGTAGCCCGCACGCACTTCGCGCAAGGTCTGCTCGGCGCCGGGCACGACCTTGGCCTGGATGGCCTCGGCCTCGTGCCAGGCTTCTCTGACCCGCTCGGCAGCCAGCGCCACCGCACGCCGCTGCTGGAAGCGTTCGAGGGCGAGGTCCGCTTCGACCTGGCGCTGCTCGGCCGCGGCGCGTGCGACATTAGCCTGGTTGAGCGGACGATTGGCCAGCGGGAAGGACACACCGGCGACCACGCCGACATCGCCCGTGCCGAACAGGCGCGGACCGGCATAGACGGTCGGATCCGATTTCGCATTGGCTTGCTGAAGCCTGTAGTTGGCGCCGGCCCGCCGTCGGCGCGCCTCGAACAGCGCGAGATCGATCGACGACAGGTCACCGGACTCGACGCGATCTGCGGAAGCCTGCAGGAAACCTTCGGTCACGATGGAAAACCCTTCCGGCTCGCCACCGGTCAGCAATGACAGCCTCGTCTTGGCTGCCTCCAGCGCGTGCTCGGCGAGCTCGAGGTCCACTTTCGCTTCGGCGAGCTGGGTTTTCGCGCGCGTGCCGGCGAACAGGGGATCCCGCGCATCGGTGACGCGTCGCTGCACCTCGACCCGAAGACGCTGCGCGATTTCGACCCGGCTTCGTGCCAGTTCGAGCTTGAGGGTCGCAGCCTGTGCCTCGACGTATAGCGCCTGGACCTCCT
>JAJYQP010000088.1 GCA_021794525.1 Pseudomonadota bacterium
GTGGTCATCACGCCCGACGGGCAGGACGCGGAGAGCAGTCGCCTCGCGGCGATGTCGAGCGTGCCGGCGGCCCCTTCGGCGCCCGTCATGTCGGCACCCGCGGTTCCGGTCATCAGCCCTTCGCAGGGTCAGCTCGCCCAGCTTGACGCGACCATCCAGACCATGACCGCGACGCTCGGCCCCAACCACCCGAAAATCGTCGCGATGCGCCAGCAGCGCACCGCGCTCGCCTCCACGGTGGCGCAGGAGCTGTCCGTCGCCCGTGCCATGGCGCGCGGTCCCAAGGTCTCGTCCGGCCCCAGCCCGGAAGCGATGTTCTCGCAGCAGCAGGCCAAGGTCCTGGCCCAGCGCGGCAAGGCAGGGGAAGCCCGCCAGCTTGCGGTGGACGTCGCTGTGCTGCGCGACCAGGTCGCCGAGACCGCGAAGAAGGCCGCGCAGTTCCAGCAGGAATCGCAGTCGAACGAGGCCAGTCTGACCTTCCTCGGCAATGCCAATGTCCCGCGGAGCCCGACCTTCCCGAAGGTGCCGCTCGTGATCGGGGGTGCTCTCGCGCTCGGCCTCGCGCTCGGCATCGGCCTCGCCCTGCTGGTCGAGCTCCTCAAGCGCAAGGTGCGCGGTCCCAGCGACCTCCAGATCGAAGGCGTCCCGCTGCTCGGCATCGCGCATCTCGAACGTCCCGAGGCGCGGCAGGGCCGGCTCGCGCACTTCCGACGCTACCTCCCGGCACCCCCGGGCGCGGCTGCGGCCTGACACAAGATACGAGAAAGGTTCAGCCGGTGGAAAGCCTTCCCGACACGACCGAGAGCCAGTTGCGAACGCATGGCCTCGATACCGATCCGATCGACGTCGACTTCGAGCACGTCGACGATGCGATCGGCGATTCCGACATGCTGCCGATGGGCGACGAGCATGACGGCTCTGCCTATCGCTTCTCGCGCAAGCTGTCGGTCCTCAGCGATCCGACGGGTGTGCAGAGCTCGGCGGTGGGCGCGCTGCGCAACCACCTCTCGCAGCAGCACATCCGCGTCGGCCGCCGCGCGCTGGCGGTATGCTCGGTCAGTAGCGACGCCGACCGGGCGATCATCTCGGCTAATCTTGCGATCGCAATCGCACAGGCCGGCGCCTCGACGGTGCTGGTCGATGCGAACTTCCGCGAGCCTGAGCTCGACCAGTATTTCCAGGCTCCCGAGCACCAGGACGGGCTGCGCCAGTATCTCGAAGGCGAAGTCGACGATCCGGCACAGATCGTGCGCTCCAACGTGCTGCCCAACCTGTCGCTGATCCATGCGGGCGGCATTCCGGCCGATCCGCAGGCGGCGCTCGCCAGCAACCGGTTCGAAGGACTGATGAATGGGCTGATGCGCAGCTTCGACTTCACCATCGTCGACTGCCCTGCCGCCAACACCAGCTCCGATGTGCGCCGGATCGCCTCGGTAATGCGCTACGCCCTGATCGTGGTGAAGCGCGACGTGACCTATGTGGACGATGTGAAGCACCTGATCGAGGGGCTGACCTCCGACCGGGTTTCGGTCGTCGGCACCTTCCTCAATGTCGGCTGACGGACACGTCCTTCCGCAATCCGGAGCCTCCGCTTCGCAAGCGGGGCTCGCGGCCTTCGTGCGCGAGCACTGGGCCCTGCTGCTCGGCTTCGGCTTCATGGCGATTCCGACGATCATCCGGCTGGCGGAGCAGAACTGGCCGATGGAAATCGGCGCGCACGGACCCATCGTGCTGGCAACCGGCATCTGGCTGTTCTTCCACGTCCGCGGCGATCTGCTCGCCCGGGCCGCGCCGGCACCCGCCTGGCTCGTGGCGCTGGTCTTCGCGGCGTCGATCCCGGTCTATGTTTTCGGGCGCGCCTACGACCTTCTCGCGCTGGAGGCGGGTGGACTGTACCTGTTTTTCCTCGCCGCGAGCATGTTGATCATCGGCCCGCGTTCCATGATCGCAAGCTTCTTTCCGTTCTTCTACCTCGCATTCCTGATCCCGGTACCTGGCTGGTTGCTCGATCAGCTGACGCTGCCGCTGCAGCATTTCGTGTCGTGGATATCGACCGCCGGGCTTGCCGCGCTCGGTTACCCGATCGCGCGCGAGGGGATCGTGATTTTCATCGCGCAGTACCAGCTGCTGGTGGAAGACGCCTGCTCGGGCATGAACTCGCTGATCGGGCTGACCGCGGTGATGCTGTTCTACATCTACATCATCCACCGCGCCTCGTTTCTTTACGCGCTGTTCCTCGGGCTGGCGATCCTGCCGATCGCGGTCATAACCAACATAATCCGCGTCACCGCGCTGATCCTGCTGACCTATTACGAGGGTGACGAAGTGGCGCAGGGCTTCCTGCACGTCACCACCGGGGTGGTGCTCTTCGCCATGGCGCTGGGGCTCACCATCCTGCTCGACAAGGGCATTCAGGCAGTCCTCGCGCGGCGGCGCACCGGAGGGCCGAGCGACAAGGGGGGGCAGGTGGCCCATGCCTGACCGGCGCGAGATGCTGATCGGCCTGCTCGGCGCCGGTGCCTTCGGCACTGCGGAGTTCCTGCGCCCGCGGCGCCGCGTCCGCCTGTTCCCGAACGGCAAGCTCGAGGACATCGTGCCGCGCCGCTTCGACGGCTGGACCGAGATGCCGGGCGGCAACATCATCGCGCCGACCACCCCCAATTCGCTGGCCGACCGGCTCTATTCGGCGACCATCACGCGCATCTATGTGCCTGCCCGCGATGACGTGCCACCGGTGATGCTGCTGATCGCCTATGGTGGCGAGCAGAGCGACATGCTCCAGCTCCACCGGCCGGAGGTGTGCTACCCGGCGGTGGGCCTCGACATCGCCGACCGGCGACTGACCGACATTCCCATGCCGGGCGGTTCGCGGCTGCCCGCGACCATGCTCACGGCGGCCACGGCCGGACGCGTCGAGAACATCGTCTACTGGACGCGGCTGGGCGAGGAATTCCCCCGCAGCGGCAGGGAACAGCGCAGCGACCGTCTCAAGACCGCGATGCGCGGCGTTATCGGCGATGGCATCCTGGTGCGCGCCTCGACCGTCCAGACGACGACGGCGGAGGCGGACTTCGCTTACCTGTCGACATTCCTTTACGACTTGGTCCAGAACCTGCCTCCCGCCGCGCGCAAGGGCT
>JAJYQP010000036.1 GCA_021794525.1 Pseudomonadota bacterium
TCCGATCTGCAAAACGCCCGGCGGCGGCTCAAACTACGACGACCTCGACGACGACATCCCGTTCTGAGGACGCTTCCACCCTAGCGTTTCGCTGCGTGAAGGCGATTAGGCACTCCCGCCATTCCCGTTGCCATTGCCGTGCTTCTGCGCGCGGGTCGATTGCAGCATGCCGGAAGGAAGGAAGCCGATCGGATTGACCGCGGCGGCGCGCTTCTTGAGCTCGCCGCGCATCTTCTCGTACTCGGCTTCCATCTCCGGCGTCACGGTGGCGCGCGAATCGCTCAGCGCTTCCTCGAAATCGGCCTTGGTGACATTCTTCACCTTGCCGCCCGCGCGGTGGAGTGCGTTGAGCCCGGCGCGCCGCACCACGTCTTCCAGATCGGCGCCGGTGAAGCGATCGGTCTTGCCCGCGATGTCCGCCAGATCGACATCGTCCGCCAAGGGCATCGCCTTGGTATGAATGCCGAGGATTCGCTCCCGCCCGGGTTTGTCCGGGGTACCGACATAGACCAGCTCGTCGAAACGGCCCGGTCGCAGGATCGCGGGGTCGACCAGCGTCGGGCGGTTGGTCGCGCCGATCACGATCACCGACTGCAATTCCTCAAGCCCGTCCATCTCCGCAAGGATCGTATTGACCACGCGCCCGGTAACTTCCGGCTCGCCCTGGCCGCTGCCGCGCGCCGGGACGAGGCTGTCGATCTCGTCGATGAAGAGGATGCAGGGCGCGACCGCGCGGGCGCGCTGAAACAGGCGAGCGATCTGCTGTTCGCTCTCGCCATACCATTTGCTGAGCAGGTCCGAACTCTTCATCGAGATGAAATTCGCCTCCGCCTCGCGCGCAACGGCCTTGGCGAGCAGCGTCTTGCCGGTGCCGGGGGGGCCGTAGAGCAGGAACCCCTTGGCCGGGCGGATGCCGAGTCGTCGGAACGCGTCGGGTTGCTTCAACGGCAGTTCGATGCCTTCCTTCAGCGTCTCGATCGCCCTGCCGATGCCGCCGATATCGTCCCAGCCGACATTGGGCACCTGCACCATCACCTCGCGCATTGCGCTGGGCTGGACGCGCTTGAGCGCTGCCATGAAGTCCTCGCGGCTGACGTAGAGTTCGTCGAGCACCTCTTGCGGCACGGTGCGTTCGTCGAGGTCGATCTTCGGCATGATCCGCCGCACCGCCTCGATCGCGGCCTCGCGGGCGAGCGCGGCGATGTCCGCACCGACGAAGCCATGCGTGGTCCGCGCCAGCTCGTCGAGATCGACCTTGTCGCCGAGCGGCATACCGCGCGTATGGATGCCGAGGATTTCGCGCCGTCCGTTCTCGTCGGGCACGCCAATCACTATCTCGCGGTCGAAGCGGCCCGGACGGCGCAGCGCCTCGTCGATGGCGTCGGGGCGGTTGGTGGCGGCGATCACGACGATGTTCGCGCGCGCTTCCAGCCCGTCCATGAGCGTCAAAAGCTGGGCGACGAGGCGCTTTTCGGCTTCGCCCGGCACGCGGTCGCGCTTCGGGGCGATCGAATCGATTTCGTCGATGAAGACGATCGCGGGCGATGCCTTCGCTGCCTCCTCGAAGACCTCGCGCAGTCGCTTCTCGCTCTCGCCATAGCCCGAGCCCATGATCTCGGGCCCGTTGATGATGAAGAAGCTCGCGTCGCTCTCGTTCGCGACTGCCTGCGCCAGGCGGGTCTTGCCGGTTCCTGGCGGCCCGTGGAGCAGAACGCCCTTCGGCGGATCGACGCCGAGGCGGATGAACAGCTCCGGATAGCGGAGCGGCAGCTCGACCATCTCGCGCAGCGCCTGGATCGTGTCGCTCATGCCGCCGACGTCATCGTAGTTGACGACCGCGCGGCCCCCGTGCGGCTCCTCGAATTCGGCGCGCAGCTCGACCTCGGTGTCCTCGTCGATATGAACGATGCCCTTGGGGCTGGTGGAAACAACGGTGACGCGGATCTGGGTCAGCGCATATGCCGGAGCGTTGAACAGCCCGCGAACCTGCGGGGGCATGTTGTCGACGGGCTGCTGCCCGGTGGTTGCGACCAGATCGCCGGCGACCAGCGGGCGACGGAAGAAATTACGCTTCAGCGCCTGCGCTGGGCCGTGCAGCCGGATTTCGCGCACGGCGGGTGCGAACACCACGCGGGTTGCCGGGCGGGAGGCGGCGGCGGCAATGGTGACATGCTCGCCCGAGCCGACCTCGGCATTGCCGCGCTGCAGGCCATCCAGCCGGACCACGTCTAGCGCCTGGTCCTCGTCGTAGGCGGGCATGGCGATGGCGACAGTGACCCGCTTGCCGGTGATCTCGAGGACATCGCCCTCGGTAACGCCAAGGGCCTGAAAGGCGCTGCGCGGTAACCGGGCGATGCCCTGTCCGCTTTCCTCCTGCCGTGCCGCCGCGACCTGCAGCCTGACCGTTTTTTGCTCCGATACCGCCTGCGCGTCGGCCATCCGCCAATCTCCCGTCGTCTATTGGCCGCCGACATGGGGACCGGGCGCCCGCCCGTCAAATGATCGGCGGCGCGAAACGGTCCGGACGCACGGTTGGCGGGCAAGAAAAAACCCGGCCAGCTTGCGCCGACCGGGCTTGAAAGTCTTGGGAGAGGATGCCTGAAAGGCAGGGCCGATATGCGTGTAAGCTTCCCATTGTGCAAGTGCACAAAGCACATTTCAGCTTGCATAATTCTCAACATGGAAAGTAAACATCAGAAATAGCTATTGAAACGTCGCCATTCCGTAACCGAATAATCGGCCCTCCGGTAGTATGCATATGTATGTGGTGCATCGCAGCAATCCGGCGCTGCGAGCCCGTGCCGTCGTGACAGCCGAGTCATCAACCCTTATGGAGCCCCGCGAGGAGATTCCTATGGGCAAGCTTTACCCCGATGCAGCAGCCGCTCTCGATGGGGTGCTGAACGATGGAATGCTGATTGCAAGCGGAGGTTTCGGTCTCTGCGGGCTCCCCGAGCGGCTGCTCGATGCCATTCACGACAGCGGGGTCACGGGGCTCACCTTTGCCAGCAACAATGCCGGTATCGACAACGAGGGGATCGGCAAGCTGCTCCGCACCAGGCAGGTCAAGAAGATGATCTCGTCCTACGTTGGCGAGAACAAGGAGTTCGAGCGGCAATATCTGGCCGGAGAGCTGGAGGTCGAGTTCTGCCCGCAAGGCACCCTTGCCGAACGTATGCGCGCGGGCGGGGCAGGGATTCCCGGTTTCTATACCAAGACCGGGGTCGGCACCGCAGTGGCCGAAGGCAAGGAGGTCAAGACCTTCGACGGTGAGGATTATATCCTCGAGCGCGGTATCTTCGCCGATCTTGCGATCGTGAAGGCATGGAAGGCGGACGAGACAGGCAACCTCGTGTTCCGCAAGACCGCGCGCAACTTCAACCTGCCCGCCGCGACCTGCGGCAGGGTTTGCGTGGTGGAGGTCGAGGAAATCGTGCCGATCGGCGCGCTCGACCCGGACTGCATCCATTTGCCGGGCGTTTATGTGCAGCGCATGATCGTGGGGGGTCCCTACGACAAGAAGATCGAGTTCCGCACGGTGCGGGAGCGGGAGAGCGCATGAAACCGACCCGGCAGCGGGGCGACGCACCGGCAGCCGCCGGATGACCATGCGCGCGGCTGGGGTCCTGCTGCTGACAGCGCTTGCCCCCCTTGCGGCGGGATGTGTCGCGGCGGCGGCGATACCGCTCGCCGCAGGCGCGGCGGTTGTGCGGACGCAGGCCAAGGCTCCGCCTGCACCAAGCGCCGTGTCCGCGCAGGCCTTCGGACGGTCCAGCGATGCAAGCGACTACAAGGTGGTCCGCACCGATCTGACCGCGCTCCCCCCGCCGGACGCAGCTGCGGCCGGGGTGTCGGGCGCAGCCGCGCTTCAGCATTATGTCGAGCGACAGGTCAGTCCGGCCCGGCCCGGCAGCGGAGGGCGGCGGTTGAGCGCCTTGCTCGCGCGGCCCGGCGACCTTTCTGCCCAGCGCGCGGAGTGCCGGGCTTCGGCGGGTGCAGTCTTCGTCGATCTCGACCCCGGCCGCGGCAGCTTCGACCCACTCGCTCCGGGTAAAGCTGATGCCAGGCTGGCCCGCACGCTCGCAGCGCTCAGAGAGGAAGGCGCGACCGTGGTGTGGTTCAGCCGCCTCGGCGAGAATTTCGTCGACAGCGTGCGGAGGGCTCTGGTCGAAAGCGGGCTGGACCCGGACGGCAGGGACCAGGTCGTCCTGATGCGCGACATCGAGGAACGCAAGCAAACTCGCCGCGCGGCCATCGCCGATTTCCTCTGCCCGATCGCGCTGGTGGGCGACGAGAAGGCTGACTTCGACGAGCTGTATCTCTACCTGAAGACCCCCGATTCCGCCGTAGCGCTCGATGCCATGATCGGCCAAGGCTGGTTTACTCTCAGCCCGTACGCAGCGGCGCCGAATGCCCATGGAGTGACCTTGCCATGACCCGAACCGCGCTAGTTTCCGCCGCCGCTGTTGCGCTTCTGGCGGGATGCGCCACCCCGCCGCCGCCCGCCTCGGCTCCGCCGCCCGCTGCCTCTGCATCCCCCACGAAGCTCGGCCTCGAAGATGCCGCGCCCGACCCGATGCGCTGGACCTACGGCTCCGGCGAAGCTGCCGCCGCCTCGATCCAGGCGTGGCGGGCGATGGCCGATTTCGCGATCGCGCAGGCGGGGCGCAAGCCTGCCCGGTCGGTCCCCATGGGCCTTCCCGAGGTCGCCGGCGGAGTCGGCAGCCCGACCTGTGCGGGCAAGCCGCCGGCAGTGGTTCTCGACGTGGACGAGACGGTGATACTCAACCGCGGCTACGAATACTGGCTCGCACGGGGGAATGCGAACAGCGACCGGGCGTTCGAACAATGGGCTAACCAAGGCGTATCGGTCGTCGCACCGGTGCCCGGCGCAGTCACCGGCATCCGGCGCCTGCGCGAGGCCGGCATCGCGGTAATCTACAATACCAATCGCCCCTCCAGCGCCGCCCAGGGCACGATCCGCGCACTGGAGGCTGCCGGCGTGGGGAGCGCGGTGCATCTTCAGGATCTGTTCCTGTCGGGCGACGACGCGCTCGGCGGCAACAAGGATGGCCGCCGCGCGACTATCGCCGCACGCTATTGCGTTGTGGCTCTGGGCGGCGACAACCTTGGCGACTTTGCCAACGTGCTCAACGATGCGGGCCAGACCGTGCAGGCACGGCGCGAGAAGTCTGCGCGAGGCGAATTGGCGCAACTATGGGGCAACGGCTGGTTCCTGATCCCCAATGCCGCCTATGGTGCCTGGCAGAAGGGTACGATCGCCGACGTGTTCCCGCCCGATGCGCGTTGGGAACCGGACGCACCGGCCACGATGACAGGGGTGAATTGAAACGTGACTGAAACGGCACTGCAAAGGGGCTGGACCCGCGACGAGATGGCGGCCCGCGCCGCGAAGGAGCTGCGCGACGGCTATTACGTCAACCTCGGCATCGGCATCCCCACGCTCGTCGCGAACCATATTCCGGACGGTATGATGGTGACGCTGCAGTCAGAAAACGGGATGCTCGGCATTGGGCCGTTCCCCTACGATGACGAGGTCGATCCCGATCTGATCAACGCCGGCAAGCAGACCATCAGCGAGCTGCCCCACAGCGCCTATTTCGACAGCGCGGCAAGCTTCGCCATGATCCGGGGCGGCCACATCGACCTGACCGTGCTCGGCGCGATGGAAGTCAGCGAAGGTGGAGACATCGCCAACTGGATGATTCCGGGCAAGATGATAAAGGGCATGGGCGGGGCGATGGACCTTGTCGCGGGTGTGAAGAAGATCATCGTGGTGATGGAACACACCGCCAGGGACGGCAGCCCCAAGTTCATCCCGCAATGCACCCTGCCGCTGACGGGAAGGAACGTGGTCGACATGATCATCACCGATCTGGCGGTGTTCCATCGCCCCGATCACGCCGCGCCGTTCCGCCTCGTCGAGATCGCCCCCGGCGTCAACGCCGAGGAGATCGCGGCCAAGACCACGGCGCATTATGTCGCCTAAGGTGCCGCGCCACGCGGGCACGCCGTGGCTGGTGGCTGGCGGCCTGCTCTCGTTCTTCGCCGCCGTGCTTCACCTCGTGGTGATCGCGGGCGGCCCGGAGTGGTACCGGTTCTTCGGCGCCGGCGAGGATCTTGCGCAGGCGGCCGAGCGTGGCGCCTGGATGCCGGCCATCGTCACTTCCGCGATCGCGGCGATTCTCGCGCTGTGGGGCGTGATCGCCCTCTCGGGCGCGGGCCGCCTGCGGCGCCTGCGGATGCTGCGGGCGGCGCTGGTGGCAATCGCCGCGATCTATCTCGCGCGCGGCCTGCTGCTTTTGCCCCTCGCACTGCTGAAGCCGGAACTGGTCGGCGCTTTCGAGGTCTGGTCGTCGCTTATCGTCCTCGGCTACGGCCTGACCTATGCGATCGGAACCGCAAAAGGATGGCGGGTCCTCCGCGTCTCGGGCGGTCATCGGACCCGGCCATCGGTCTGACCGCGGCAAGGTGGCAGCTCGCATGGCTTACACGCTGATCACCGGGAACCGGAACTATTCGAGCTGGTCATTGAGGCCGTGGTTCCTGATGCGAGCGCTGGACATCGCATTCGAAGACCGGATCGAGCCTTTCACCAAGCCGTCCAATTACGACGAGTTTCGGGCCTTTTCTCCCACCGGGCAGGTGCCGGTCCTGCTCCACGGCGAACGGACGGTTTGGGATTCGCTCGGCATCGCGCTCCATCTCGCGGACCGGCACCACGGCGTATGGCCCGCCGACGAAGCGGCCCGCGCCTTCGCGCAATGTGCCGTCGCCGAAATGCACGGCGGGTTCGCGGCGCTGCGCAATGATTGCACCATGAACGTCGGCGTCCGGGTCGAACCCAAGCCGATGCGGCCGGCACTGGCCCGCGACGTGGCGCGGGTGCGGGAGATTTTCGAGGAGGGGCTCGCGTGCTTCGGCGGGCCGTGGCTTGCCGGGTTCGAGGTAACCGCGCTCGACGCCTTCTTCGCCCCCGTCGCCTTCCGCATCCGCACCTATGGCCTCGATGTCGGCAGGGGGCAGGCGTGGGTCGATCACGTCCTTGCCCATCCCGCCATACGTGACTGGGAGCGGCAGGCGCTCGCCGAGAGCTGGCGCGAGGCAAGCCACGATGAGGAACTGGCGGCTTGCGGCCGGATCACCGCCGACTATCGCCACGCCCGCCAAGGCATGCCATAGACGCGACATGGGTCTCCATGCAGCTTTCCGAAAGCGCTTCCTCGACGTGCTCGCCTCGATCTACATCTACAACGAGCACCGGGGCTACACCTCGCTCGACCGGGTGCTGGATGCGGTACGCGCGCGCTGCCCGGAGGACGCCGCGTTCATCGCCGCGGTCGAGAAGCACCGTGCCGACGAGGAAAAGCACTATCGGATGTTCAAGCGGTGGTTCGAACTGCGAGGAGAGATGCCGCTCAAGGTGGACCGGACCTGCGGCCATATCGATCACTTCATCGAGAGCGTGTTCGGCTGCACCATCGAGGATCTCGATACCGGGGCGATCGTGGCCGATCCCGATGCCTTCGAGAAACTGTGCCGGGTCATAATGGTGACCGAGCAGCGCGGCATGGCGCAGGTGGAGGTGCTTCTGACCAATCCTCATATCCGTTCCGACAAGGCGATGACGCGGATATTCGAGATCGTGGAGAAGGACGAACCATCGCACTGGCAACCCTATGACGCATGGCTGCGCGCGCATGGCCGCCGCCCTAACGCGACCTGGCGGGAGCGGTGGACCGACTACTGGATCCACAAGTCGCTGATGCTGGCGAAGCTGCCGGCGGTATTCCTCAATCGCCGGAACCCGCGCCTGACCGCCTGGCCCGACGAGGACGCGACCGTCTACGCTTGACCGCGACAGTCGGCTGCCGCAGCGGGACGCCATGTGGCTGACCGATCCCCGCAATGCGAATGCCCCGCTCGCCGGCCTGAAGGTCCTCGAACTCGCGCGCGTGCTGGCCGGGCCCTGGGCCGGGCAGATTTTCGCCGACCTCGGTGCCGACGTCATCAAGGTCGAAGGGCCGGAGGGCGACGGAACGCGCAAATGGGGGCCACCCTGGGTGGACCGTTATGGCGAGCGCGCGGCGGGCTATTACCATTCCACCAATCGCGGCAAGCGCGGGATCGTGGCGGATTTCCGCGACCCCGACGACCTTGCGCGGGTAAAGGCACTGGCCTGCGAAGCCGACGTCGTGATCGAGAACTTCAAAACCGGTTCGCTGGCGAGGTTCGGGCTCGACTACGCCGCGCTTTCCGCGGCCAATCCCGGCCTCGTCTATTGCTCTATCACCGGCTTCGGCCAGACCGGCCCGCGGAGCGGAGAGGCGGGCTACGACTTCGTGATCCAGGGCATGAGCGGCTTCATGGCGCTGACCGGCGAGCCTGCGGGCCAACCGATGAAGATGGGCATATCCGCCAGCGACCTCGCCTGCGGGCTTTACAGCGTGATCGGCATCCAGGCGGCGCTCGCGATGCGAGAGCGGACCGGGCGGGGCCAGCACGTCGACATGGCGCTGCTCGATTGCTCGGTCGCGCTGCTGGCAAGCCAGGCGATGCAGCTCTTCGTCACCGGCAGCAATCCACCGCGTATGGGCAACGGCCATGCACAGGTCAGCGCCTACGGCGTCTTCCCGGTCGCGGATGGCGAGGTGGTGCTCGCCCCGGCCAATGACGGGCTGTTCCGCAAGCTGCTGGCGCTCCTTGGGCGCGACGACCTGCTGACCGAGGCACGCTTTGCGACGAACGAAGCCAGGCTCGCCAACCGCGCAGAACTCGACGCGGTCATCGCTGCCGAAACGCGGCGCATGGCGATGGCAGACCTGCTGACGCGCTGCGCCGAGGCGGGCGTTCCCTCCGGACCGATCAATGCGCTCGACCAGGTCTTTGCGGACCCGCAGATCGTCGCACGGGGGATGCAGGTGGAAACGGAAGGCGTGCCGGGGGTACGCAGCCCCCTCGTGTTTTCGGATGCCGAACTGGCGATCGACCGCGCCAGTCCGCGCCTCGGGCAGGACGGCTAGGACAGTCGCAGCGCCCCGCCGCGCCACAGCCGCTCGAACGGTCCGGCGCCGAAACGCGCGGCCCACCACGGAGACAGCAGCAGGATCAGCGCGATCACGAGCAGCGCCGCAAGTGTCGCCTCGAGCCGGTTTACCGTCCCGAACCAGCCCAGCCCCCAACTGTGGAAGATCGCCGCCATGACGATACTCGCACCGATGTAGTTGCTGAGTGAGAGCTGCCCGGCCGCGACGAGGCGAGCGGGAAGCCCCCTCGGCACCGGGCCACCGCGCCAGCGCGCGAACAGGCCGGCCACGTATGAAAGGCCGAGCAGGATCGCGAAGGGCTGGCTCCATACCAGCGCGGTGGTGCCGATCACCGTGCCGGCGAAGCCGCTCGCGAAGGCCGCCGCGCACAGCGCGATCATCGGCGGCAGCGCGATCGACGCGAGGATCACCGCCACCCGCCGGGACGATGGTCGGCGCCATTGTCCGCCGAAGAGGCCGCTTCGCCATCCCCAGACCCCGATCACCATCGCGGCGAGCGTCTGGGGAAGAAACGCGAGGAATATCACGAGCGGACCCTGCCACTCGAAGGCGCGCCGCGCGATGCGGTGTCCGAGGGTCTCCCGGCCCATCGCCAGCCCTGCCTCGATCGCGGCGGGATCGCTGCCGAATTCGCTGTTCCACAGCACCAGCGCAGCAGGATCGCCCATCCCATGCCGGACGTCCCACCAGTAGCGCAGCCAACCCCAGGCGAACCAGCCGAGCGCGCCGAGATGAACGGCGAGGAGCAGCGCCACCACGACCAGCAGCCACCGCCGCGACAGGCGCAGCAGCGGAGGCAGCAGAAATCCGGCGAGCGCGTAGAGCCGCAGGACGTCGCCATTGTTGAGCAGCACGGCGTGGGCGTAACCGATGACGAGCAGCACCAGCATCCGGGCGATGTGGGCGCGCCACGTCCCGCGGCGCTCGAAGTGGATCGCGATCCCGGCTCCGAACAGCATGGCGAAGATCGCCCGGAAGGCATCCTGCGCGAAGATCGATTCGACTGCCCACAGCGCCAGTGTCGTCGGCCCGTGCTCCCCGTAGCTTGCCGGGTTGAAATAGGCCGCAGGCGGCAGCGAGAAATTGTAGACGTTGAGCAACACGATGCCGCACACGGCCAGCCCGCGTGCGGCATCCAGCGTCTCGATGCGGCGGGGCGTACTCACCGGCTGCGCCCCGGCCAAATTAGCGTCCGAGCGCCTGCTTAAGCTCGGCGCCAAGATCGGTGCGCTCCCAGGGGAAGCTGTCGCCTTCGGCCTTGCGGCCGAAGTGGCCATAGGCGGCGCTGGCCCGGTAGATCGGCTTGTTGAGGCCCAGGTGGGTGCGGATCGCGCGCGGGGTCAGGCCGCCGAGCTTGCCGATGGACTTGATGGCTTCTTCAAGCTTGTCATCGGTCACGCCGTCGGCGCAGGTCCCGTGGGTATCGACATAGAGCGACAGCGGCTCGGCGACGCCGATCGCATAGGCGATCTGGATCGTGCAGCGCGTTGCAAGGCCCGCCGCGACGACGTTCTTGGCGAGATAGCGGGTGATGTAGGCCGCCGAGCGGTCGACCTTCGTCGGGTCCTTGCCACTGAAGGCGCCGCCGCCGTGCGGGGCCGCGCCGCCATAGGTATCGACGATGATCTTCCGGCCGGTGAGGCCCGCGTCCCCGTCCGGTCCGCCGATCACGAAGCTGCCGGTGGGGTTGATGTGCCACTTGGTCTCGGCGGTGATGAAACCGGCGGGAAGCACTTCGCCCACCACTTGTCTCACATAGGCCTTGAGCTCGCCCTCCTTCTCGCCAGCGTCGTAGCCCTCGGCGTGCTGGGTGCTGACCACGACCGCGGTGCAGGCGACGGGCTTGCCGTTCTCGTAGCGCAGCGTGACCTGGCTCTTGGCATCGGGTTCGAGGAAGGGCGCCGTTCCCGCGTGCCGGTCAGCCGCCATGCGGGCGAGGATCTTGTGGCTATAGTCGAGCGGGGCGGGCATCAGGTCGGGGGTCTCGTCGCAGGCGAAACCGAACATGATGCCCTGGTCTCCTGCGCCTTCGTCCTTGTTCCCGCTTGCGTCCACGCCTTGCGCGATATGCGCGCTTTGCGGGTGGAGATTGTTCTCGAAGCGCAGGCTCTGCCAGTGAAAGCCGTCCTGTTCGTAGCCGATTTCGCGCACCACACCGCGGACGGTTTCCTCGATCTCCTGCTCGATCCCGGGCGCCCAGTTGCCCTCGGTATCCATGATGCCCTGGCCGCGGATTTCGCCGGCCAGGATCACGGTCTGGGTAGTGGTCAGGGTTTCGCAGGCGACACGCGCCTCCGGATCCTTGGACAGGAACAGATCGACGATAGCGTCCGAGATCTGGTCGGAAACCTTGTCGGGATGGCCTTCCGAGACGCTCTCGGAAGTGAACAGGTAGTCGCTGCGCATGAGGATGGATATTCCGATATAAAGATAACTTTATATGTGTGCTTTAGCGGCTCGTCCGGCGGCTGGCAACCAGCGATGCGGCAGCCAGCAACGCTGTCCAGATTCCGGTCAGCCAGGCGCCGAGACGTGAAAACGGCGTCGGCGCAAGCGCTGGCGGCACAACCCCATCGATCCGGTTGGCGCGATCCCGTCCGATCGCGGCGCGGACCACGCCGTGGGCATCGACAACGGCGCTGATGCCGGTGGTGGTGGCGCGCAGCACAGGCAGCCCCTCCTCGATCGCACGCATCCGTGCCTGGGCAAGATGCTGGGGCGGGCCCCAGGCGCCAAACCAGCCGTCGTTCGAGGGATTGAAGATGTAATCGGGCCGATGGGTGGGATCGACCACCTCGCCGGAAAACACGATCTCGTAACAGATCTGCGCACCGGCCTTGCCCCAGGGGCCGAGGTCGACGGTGCGCGGGCCGGGGCCGGGGATGAAATCGAGCGTGCCGGCCACTAGCCGCGACAGGCCGAGCGGTTCGAGCAGGCCGCGCATCGGGAGGTACTCGCCGTAAGGCACTAGGTGCGCCTTGTCGTACCGGCCTGCGATCCCGCCGCCGGGACCGACCGCAAGGATCGAATTATAGGCGCCGGTCGCGCTCGCATGGCCGTTCGCGCGCCCGATCTTCAGATTGACCGTGCCGGTCAGCACCAGCGATCCGGCCGCGCCGACATTGGCGATCCGCTCGCGCGCAAAGGCGGGGTCCGCGCCCGCCGTGGCTTCGTCGTAATAGATTTGCGGATATCCGGGCTCGAGATAGTCGGGCACCGCGCTCTCGGGCCAGAGAATCAGACGGTTCGAGGTTGCGGCACGGGGGCGGGAGAGCGCCGCGATCCGCTGGAATTGCTCCTCGTAGCGGGAGGCGTCGTTGATCTCGTCCTGCCGCAGGTTGGGCTGGACGAGCGTGAAGGGGAGGCTACCTTCCTCCGGCGCGGGCGCGGGCCACAGCATTGCGGCGGCCAGTGCGCCCGCCGGTATGGCGGCGAGCAGCCAGCGCCGCGCCCGGACAGCGGCAAGCGAGAGCGTCACCAGCATCAGCAGGAGACCCGACAAGGCGTAGGTTCCGGCGAACGGGAGCGCCAGCGCGGCACCGGGGCGCTCGAACGGGCCCACCAGCATCAGCGACAACGGTGCCCAGGCATAACCCGTGAACACCCAGCTGCGCAGCCACTCTCCGACAATCCATCCCGCACCGAGCGCCGGTGCGAAGATCGCGAGCGAGGCCGCCCGTCCGGCCAGGAGCCGCGCCAGAGCGCAGCTGATGGCGGGGAAGACCGCAAGGTAAATACACAGCAGCGGCACCGCCACCCAGCCGAGCGCGGCGGGCATCTCGCTCTGGAAGGTGAAGGCGGTCGCGATCCAGTTATTGGCCAGCGTTAGATGCGAAAAGCCGAACAGCCAGCCAAGCAGTGCGGCCTGCTTCCAGTTCTTCGCCCGCCAAACCAGCCACGCGAACCCGGCAAGACCGAGCATCGCGATCGGCCACAGGGTGAGCGGCGGGAAGCCCGTCGCCGCCACCAGGCCGAACCCGGCCGCCGCGATCCGCGGACGGTGTGCAAGGAGGTCAGGCAGCGCCGCCAGCGCGCGCGGCGGGGCGAGCCCTTCCGTGCGCGCTGCCGACATCGCTGTCCTCGCTTTAACCGACGGCGCTCAGCGTGCCGCCCTCGCCGCGCTTGCGACGGGGGCGCTGCGCTTTCTCGGCCACTTCGTCACCCTCGCTGGCGGGACCGGAATCATTGGCCGAAATCGAGGGAGGCAGCACCGCGGCATCGAAGCCGCCGTCGCTCTCCTCGTCACGACGCGGCCGTGCGACGCGGCGCTTGGGACGGAGCTCGCGCTCCTCGCGCTCCTCGCGATTGCCGCGCGAATCGCGGGTGAAGGGGTTTTCCTCCGGCTCGTAGGCCGGGCCTTCGCTTGCCTCGACCGGTGACCCGTCGTCCTCGTCGCGGCGATAGTCGCGATTGCCGCTGCCATTGCGATTGTCGTCGCGGCGCGGGCGCTCGCGGCGGCTGTCGCGCTTGTCGCGGGCCTCGTAGCGGCGCGTGTCTTCGCCCTCGTTCTCGTCGTCGGAGGCGTCGAAATCGTCCGGGTCGCGTTCGTCCCGGCGGCCGGAGCGCTGGTCGCCCCGCTGCTCGTCCTGACGGGCGCGGTTGTCGGCGATCACGCGGAAATAGTGGTCGGCAAACTGCAGGTAATACTCGGCCTGCACCCGATCGCCATTGCGATGGGCGTCTTCGGCCAGCTTCTTGTACTTGTCG
>JAJYQP010000070.1 GCA_021794525.1 Pseudomonadota bacterium
GCCGCTGCCGATCGGCCCAAGCCGACGGTAAATACCTCGCTAACCACTCACCTTAGAACGGATTTTACCAGTCTCTCATAGCTCCTGCATGCCGATGGCCAGCTGGCCCCGGCGCAACAGGGGCACGAGATGGTGGATCGGCGAAAATTCCTGCGGGGCGCTCTGCTGGGCGGAATCGCAGTCACCGTTACGGGCTGCGGCGGCGGTGGCGGTTCCTCGCCAGCGGGCGGGACGACCACGGCCGGAGGGGGTATCGCGCCGGCACCTGCCCCCGCGCCTACGCCTACGCCGACCCCGCCCCCCGTCCCGACGCTCAACGGCGTGACTATCGATCAGGCCGAGCAGGAGATCCGCGCGCTCTTTACCGCCGAGCTCGCCTGGGTCGGACAGCAGCGCATATATGCGACCGACGTGACCGTCTCCAGCCCGGCGGAGTTCCAGGCCGCCGTGAACGCCGCTTTCGACACAGCGACCAATGCCGGAGTGGTCCGCGCCAATCATTGCATCAGGCTCGCCTGGAACGGGGCGGCGAGCATGCCCGGCGCGGCGGACGCGCGTGTCACGATCGGCAAGGTCTACAGCACGGCCTCCCATTTCAAGAGCGGCGGCTCGGTCACCATTGCCGCGGCGCCTGGTTTCCGACCCGCTTTCGCGAACACGGTTTATATCGGCGCGCAGGGGGTCATCGTCCAGGGCGTAGGATTCACTCGCGCACCTGTGGCCGGAGAGCTTGCTGCGGCGATCAATGCCGTCTTGCTCATGCAGGGCAGCTCCTTCCCGCTCGAGCCGGTGGTTCATTTCCAGGACTGCTTCTTCGGCCACGCGAGCGGCCTTGGAACGATGGCGGACTTCTCGTCCGCTGCGGTTCCCGCGCCCGATTCGACGGAGGTCGCCTGCGGCGTCGCGACCCAGGGCCTGTCGCAGTTCCTATCGTTTGCCGACTGCCGGTTCTCCGGCACGCTCAACGCGGCCAAGCTGGTATCGCGAAGCGTCCGGATCGACGGGTGCGATTTCAGCCGCATGAATAATGACGCCATCACGCTCTATGGGCACGCGTTCGCAACCGGCTACACCGCGGCTGCGTGGATTACCCGCTCGACCTCCCGCGACCGGATCGACACCTGGGAGAACCGCTCCTTGCATGTCGATGCCATCCAGTATTGCGCTCCCATGGACATCCATCAGGGCATTCGCCTGCTCGTGACCGATTGCGCCTTTCATCTCGCGCATTCCTTTGCCGGCGACCCCGGGATGGGCGGCGGCACCCAGGGCATGCACGGGGGCAACAATCCCAACATGGACAACCAGTTCGTGATCCGTCGCTGCGCCTGCCTCACGACGGCGCCACATGGCTTTGCCTATTTCTCGCCCAAGGCGACCCGGCCTTCCTTTGTCGATCAGTCAACCTTCTTCCGCGCCGGTCGCACCCCGTCGGGCTTTGCACCTGATACGCAGCCGCAGCAGGATTACGTGATCGGCATCACCGGCACCGCCGGAAGTGCGCCCGCTTCGGGTGACTGGCTGCTGGTGACCGATACGATTGCGGCGAACCAATACACCACCACCGGCGCCAGGATCGAGGTCGTCCCCATTGACCCTCGCAACAGCGCAACATCCGATCTGCGCCCCGAGACCGTGTTCACCGGTCGCGACTTCACCCGCGGTGGCGCCGCCGTCAATGGCATCGCCAACAAGTTCGGCTTCGATCTACCCAGCGAGCGCAAGTCGCAGGCAGCTTTTGTCGCCGACATGTGGGCCAATTTCGCCCCAAGCTCGAAACACGTTGGAAAGGGGTCGCCGGACCTGCGGGCATTGCGCTGGAAGGCCTGACGCCGGTCCCACCACCGACCGGATCGGGCAACTCGCCAACAGCGCGGTCCGGCTCGCGATCGGAGGTCGGAATTCGCCGCTCGGCGCGGTGGAAAGCTTTGCAAGCGAACCCGTTCCGAAAGCGAACAGCGGTCGTTCGGGGCTTTCCATGCGAGCCGCAGAGCCTATACTCACGACAAGAAGTCATGGGGATTTGGCGACCGTGGAGACTATTTACGACTGGGTGACCATTCTGGGTTTCGCCGGACTGGTGACATTGTTCCTCCAGCGCTCCTCGCTCGAGAATCCGCCGGATTCGGTGTGGCAATATCTCCCCCCCGCGATCGGGGCCGCCGCCTGCAACTATTTCGGCAACGAGGAACAGCACGTGGTCGCGATCGCCATCGGATTGGCAGCCCTCGCCTACGTCTTCATCGTCCTGAAACCAAGCGTAAAGGTCTGATTACTGCCGCCGACCCGGCGCAGCCTCCTCACCGCAACGAAATCGCCATACACTGTGCCCTATGCGGGGAGGGCAGCATTTCGCCCGCCGGACCAGATGGGAAGACTTATGAGCCGCGTTTCCTTTTTCGGTGTCCCCGTCGATCTTCTCTCCATGGAAGAAACGGTCGCGGTCGCGGAACGGGCGATGGCGGAGCGGCGGCAGACGCGCCACACCGCGCTTAACGTCGCCAAGCTCATCAAGATGAAGTCCGATCTCCTTCTGGCGGAAGATGTCGCAGGCAGCGACGTCATCGGCATCGACGGTGCCGGCATCGCCTGGGGCCTGTCACTGTTCGGGACGCGCAATGTCGAAAGGGTCGCGGGGGTCGACCTGTTCGAGAACATCCTCGCGCTGTGCGCTCGCACCGGCCGCCGACCCTATATCCTCGGCGCAAGGCAGGACATCCTGGAACGCGCGATGGCAGAGGCTGAACGCCGCTATCCCGGCCTCGAATTCGCGGGAAGCCGCAACGGTTATTTCAAGCCGGACGACGTGCCGGGGATCGTCGACGCGATCCGCGCCTCCGGGCCCGATGCGCTGTTTGTCGCGATGCCGACACCGCACAAGGAGCGCTTCCTCAACGCCCACGCGAAAGCGCTGGGCGTGCCCTTCATCATGGGCGTGGGCGGGAGCGTCGACGTGCTGGCCGGACATA
>JAJYQP010000053.1 GCA_021794525.1 Pseudomonadota bacterium
CCGATCTGATCAGGTTGTCGCTGAATTCGCTCCCCGCTGCCGAGCCGTCGATGTCGAACCGCAATTGCACCGTCCCGGAACCGGCACCGGGCAAGGGGATCCTGTCGATCGCATAGGCCGCCGCCTCGGCATAGCTATAGGTCCGCGAATCATGCGCTCCGTCGAAGGTACCACTGGTTTGCACCCCGAGGTCCACGAAGCCCGAACGGGCCTGCGCGGTGAGATTGGCTGTGCCGCCGTTGAATGCCGACGTCACCGCTTGCGCTGCGAAGCTGGCCCCGAAGGGCGCCGCGTCATTGGTGATGGCCCCGGAGAGGTTGCAATAGGCATAGCCCTCGGCAGGCAGCGGAATGCCGGTCCCGAAGAAGGCGCCCTCGCGCGGCTGCGGGCCGCTGGTCCCGCAGTCGAACACGCCGCCGCCGGGCGGAGGGGTCGCCTGCCCCGCCACCACCATGGCATGGGTGGCTACACTTGCGGCATGGGCGGGCACCGCCCACAGGGCAGCGACAGTGAACAGCAGGCGCCTAGTCATTCTCACCCCCAATTGCAGGACGAACCAGCGGCACCGATAATGCGCTCTGCAATGGCGGCCCGCGCTATGCATATTGCTAGGAAAGCGGCGCTTTTTCGTCAGCCGAGCGGGCTGGGAAGTTCGGGCGCGGCGTCCCCCGCCTGCCAGTGGAGCGGCGCCTCGCGCAGCTTGGCCACCAGCCTGGGCATGCGGTTGACCTCGGTCTTGTCGTAGATGCCGCGCAGCAGGAAACGCGCGGCGTTGATCGAGACCCCGCGCATGGCGGCGAAATCCTCGAGGCTGCCACCTTCGGCGAGATTGGCGGCGAGACGCGCCTCCGCCGGAGTCAGCCCGAACCAGTCCCGCAGGTGATCGACGTGGGCGAAGGATGCACGGTGATTGACTCCCGCGACGATCATGATCCGCACCGGCCCGAAATCCGGATTGAACGGCTCCGAAGGTTGGTCCTCGACCCTCAGGGCCATCGCGGCGAGGCCCGGCTTGTCCGGGGCATCGAGCAGAAAAGCCGCGCAGCGCGGGCCGGCGCGCGGTTCCGCAAGCGCGCCGAGGCGCCTGGTCTGCGCACGATCGGCG
The DNA here is from genome assembly GCA_021794525.1 of Pseudomonadota bacterium. Lineage (GTDB taxonomy): Bacteria > Pseudomonadota > Alphaproteobacteria > Sphingomonadales > Sphingomonadaceae > Qipengyuania. Next base: position 1,106 of record JAJYQP010000053.1, read on the forward strand.
AGCATCAGGCGCCCGTCACGCATCGCCAGATAGCCGTCGCGCAGCAGCTCTTCCCCCAGCCCGTTGGCATAGATCACGCGCAGGGACTCGTCGCACATCAGGATCGCCGAAGGCGCCCGGTCGAGCGCGGCCCGCGCGCTGCGGGCGGACAATTCGGCCTCGCCCAGTCGCCGCGCAATGCGGACGGCGCGCTGAAGGTGGGGCACCAGCAGCTTCAGCGCCGTCTCGAGCAGGTTCGGCCTCCCGTTATCGGGACCGGGCGTACACAGGCACAGATGGTCGCCGCCGTGGCGGTCGAGCAGGGCAATGAGCCCGACCTCGAGGTCGAAGTTGACCAGGAAGTCGGTGAAGAAGGGCGTTTGCCGGAAGCTCTTGCGCTCGATCAGCTGGTCGGAGTGGAACACCGAGCCGATCGGCATGTCATGGCCGCGCACGCTCCAGTCGTTGTTCCCGGCGAACAGGTTGACATAGCCATGCCGGGCCATCGCATTCACCCCGCTGTTGCCGACGAAACGCCCCGCGGGCGGGGAAACGCGCTCCCACAGCAGCATGGCGATATCCCAGCGATCCTGGCCGAAGCTGTTCACCAGCCGCGTCAGCGCAACCTCCCAGCGTGCGGGGCTGAGGGCAGCATCGTAGATTTCGGAAACGACCGCATCATATTCGGCGATGTCGAGCCGCAGAGCCATGAGAGCGCTGACTTACCCGATTCCCGCACCGGCCGGGAGCAAAAACGACGCGAGAGGAAGCGGCCCGACCGGTATAGACGACCCGAAAGCATGTCCTGCGGAACGCGTTAGGCGAGTGGCCGTAAAAAACGCCAGGCCGCTTGTATCGGAAGCGCAGGCGGGCTCCACCCGCCCAGGGTGGGAACTGCGCTCGTTCGGGAACATCCGCGCCGCCTGCGGGCTTTCATTGGCCGTGCGTCCGCCCTTTTCCTGGATCAGACCCGAGCCCTGGGGCATCCACGTGGTCGCTGCCGACGCGTGGATCGACCCTGCCCGGCCCGTCGATCGCGCGCTGGTGACGCATGGACACGCCGACCATGCGCGCGGTGGGCATGGGCAGACCGTCGCTACGCCCGAGACGCTGGCGATCATGAAGTTGCGCTACGCGACATCCGACGGCGCGACGCCGGTCGCCTATGGCGAGACGATCCGTCTCCCGGGCGACGTCAAGGCGACTTACATTCCCGCGGGTCACGTGCTCGGAAGCGCGCAGATCCTGCTCGAGCACGCCGGGGAACGAGTGGTGGTGACAGGCGACTACAAGCGCCGCGCCGATCCGACCTGTCCGCCGTTCGAGGTTGTGCCCTGCGACATCTTCGTCACCGAGGCGACCTTTGGCCTGCCGCTGTTCGCCCATCCGCCGATCGCCGAGGAGATGGCCAAGCTGATCGAGCGCCTGGCCGCCCACCCCGATCGCTGCGTGCTGGTCGGCGCCTATGCGCTGGGCAAGGCGCAGCGCGTGATCGCCGAGCTGCGGGCTGCAGGGCACATGCAACCTATATACATCCATGGTGCAATGGAGAAAATGTGCCGACTTTACGAGGAACACGGGGTCGACCTCGGCGAGCTGCGCCTGGTCTTGGATTCTTCGAAGGATGACATCCGCGGCCATATCGTGATCTGCCCGCCGAGCGCGCTCAACGATCGCTGGTCGCGTCGCCTGCCCCACCCGATCACCGCCATGGCGAGCGGCTGGATGCGCGTCCGCCAGCGCGCCCGGCAGCGGAATGTCGAGCTCCCGCTGGTCATTTCGGACCACGCCGACTGGGGCGAGCTCACGCGCACCATCGAGGAAGTGAATCCGCAGGAAACCTGGATCACCCACGGGCGCGAGGAGGCGCTGCTGCGCTGGTGCCAGCTCCACCAGCGCCGTGCGCGGGCGCTGGCGCTGGTGGGTTACGAGGACGAGGACGACTGAGCCCGCTTCGGAACCAGCCCGCGCAAACATTCGTTGGTACACAAAACTATGGAGGTGGCGTCCATGATCCGTCGAACCGTGTCGCTTGTTATTGCAACCGCCGTGCTGACCGCGTGCGGAGTGACGAAAGGGTCGCCCGATGCTAGTGCAAGCGAAGCCAGCGGGCAGGATCTGACCCCTGAGGGTCCATCGATGATGTCGCGTCTTCTAGGAGGCGGCAAACCCATGCCGCTTGACATCCAGCAGGCTCATCCAAACCGTACCGTGCTCCAGCTGACCTCGCTCCAGGTGAAGCCGTCGGAAACAGTCCTCACGGCCATTATCACCAATGGCGCCGACAGGGACATCCAGCTCAATAGATTCGGTAGCGACGATACCTACCTTGCCACGGGTGACGGGCAGAAGCTGTATCTGTCGGCTCCTGCCGCCAACGATAATCTGACGATACCCCCGGGTCAGCGGATCGAGGCCGAACTCGTCTTCCTAGGCGAATTGCGTAAGGGCAACAGCGCGACATTGATCATCAACGAGGGCAACCAGACCGGCAACAAATACACCTCGACCCCGGGGTTTCGGGTCGCGATACCGATCGAGGATGCGGCCTTTTCGGACGACGGCTCAAAAAAAAACTGAGCAGTCTGGCTAACGGCCGCCCCGCCGCGACTACCGTGCTGCGCGCTGCGCCGGCGCGCGGGAGCGAAGGGGTAGGCGGTCAGCCATCGGGCACAAGCGTAAGCTCGCTGGAAGCGATCCGCAGCGAACTGGGCGCAACGGAAACCGCGCGCGGCACCGTGATCGCGCTGCCGGGCGATGTGCTGTTCGACTTCGACAAGGCCGAAATTCGCGCCGACGCGCGTCCGGTCCTCGACAAACTGGCCCAACTTGTGACGGCAGGCGGCGGAAGCACGATTGCTATCGAGGGCCACACCGACAGCAAGGGTAATGATGGCTACAACCTAAAACTCTCGGAACGACGCGCGCAGGCGGTGCGTGATTATCTCAAGGATGTGCGCGGCATCGCTGGGGACCAGATGACGGTCAAAGGCATCGGGGAAGCCCGGCCAGTGGCGCAGAACATAACGCCCGACGGGAAAGACAATCGCGAAGGCCAGCAGAAGAATCGCCGCGTCGAAGTGATCATCGGCAAGTCCTAGCGACGATGATCTTGTGCTTACTTGATGGCCGCGAGGTCGGCTTCGACCTTGGCGAGCACTTCCGGCGTGAGCTTGTCGGGCGCGAAGCCGGCAAGCTGGCGCAAGCCCATCTGCTTGAAGGCGTTGTAATGCTCGTGCGTGGCGAGCTGCGGGATGTTGGCGTCCATCACCGCCTTGCCCGCCGGATCCGCGAGGATGGCCTCGACCGGCGTGTCGAGATTGAGCCGTCCGGCTTCGACCTTCGCGGCAGGCATGGCATGGCCCGCGTGACCGGCATGCGCGTCCTGCGCGAAGGCGGGCGAAGCAACGGCGACGGCCGCGAGGGCGGCAACAACGATCTTCATCGGGGAAGTCTCTCCATAAGCGAATCCGCGCGATCCATTCGCGGGCGCGCCGCTCCTATACGCGGCCAAATGAATGCCGCCTAGATGGAGGAACTCGCCGCCCTCATCGATGCGCTCGTCTATACCCGCAGCCGCAACGAGAAGCTGCGGCTCATCGCCGAATACCTCAAGGCGACGCCAGATCCCGACCGCGGCTGGGCGCTAGCGGCGCTGACCGACGGGCTCGATTTCCCCGCGGTCAAGTCGAGCACCGTTCGCACCATGCTGATGGAGCGGATCGATCCGGTGCTGTGGGCGCTCAGCCGCGATTTCGTGGGCGACACGGCGGAGACCGCGAGCCTGCTATGGCCTACGCCCGAGACGCATCCCGATCCGCCGACGGTGAGCGAGGCGATCGATGCCCTGACGCTGATGACGCGGCGCTCGGTTCAGTCCGACCTTCCGAAACTGCTCGACCGGCTCGACCCATCGGGGCGCTATGCCCTGCTCAAACTCGCCACCGGGGCGATGCGCGTCGGCGTCTCGACGCGGCTCGCCAAGACCGCCTTCGCGCAGGCCTTCGGGGTCGGCGTCGAGGATGTCGAGGAATACTGGTACGGCCTCGCCCCGCCCTTCGCCGAGCTGTTCGCCTGGGGGGCCGGGGGCGCGCCGCCGCCCGACACCGCGAACCTGCCCACCTTTCGCCCATTCATGCTCGCGCATCCGCTCGAGGACACGGTCGTCGACCTCGCCGATTATGTCGCCGAGTGGAAATGGGACGGCATCCGCGTCCAGCTCGTCCACGCCGGAGGCGAGACGCGGGTCTACTCGCGTTCGGGTGACGATATTTCGGCAGCCTTCCCCGAAATGCTCGCCTCGCTCGATTTCCCCGCCGTGCTCGACGGCGAGCTGCTGGTTCGCGGCAGCCACCAGGGAGGCGAGGCGGGCGGCGCGGCCAGTTTCAACGCGCTCCAGCAACGGCTCGGGCGCAAGACCGTCAGCAAGGCGATGCTGCGCGACTTTCCGGCCTTCGTACGGCTCTATGACGTCCTGCTGCTCGACGGGGAGGATCTGCGCCCGTTGCCCTGGTCCGCGCGGCGCAATCAGCTCGAGGCGCTGATCGCGCGGTTGCCGGACAGCCATTTCGATCTCAGCGCCGTCATCGAGGCCGACCATTTCGACCACCTCGCCGTAATCCGCGCTGGGGCGCGTGACGAGGCGATCGAGGGATTGATGCTGAAGCGGCGCGATTCGCCCTACATTGCCGGGCGCCGCACGGGCCTGTGGTACAAATGGAAGCGCGATCCGCTGCTGATCGACTGCGTGCTGATGTATGCCCAGCGCGGCAGCGGCAAGCGGTCGAGCTTCTATTCCGACTACACCTTCGGCTGCTGGGACGGCGACCCCGACGCGGGCGCCGAGCTACTCCCGGTGGGCAAGGCCTATTCGAGGTTCACCGACGAGGAGATGAAGAAGATCGACCGCCACGTCCGCACGCACACCGTCAACCGCTTCGGCCCGGTGCGCGAAACCGACAGGAGCCTGGTCTTCGAGGTCGCCTTCGATTCGGTGCACGAATCGAAACGTCACAAGTCAGGCCTCGCCATGCGCTTCCCCCGCATCCACCGCATTCGCTGGGAAAAGCCGGCACATGAGGCGGACCGGATCGAGGCGCTGCGGGCGCTCGTGAAGGATTAGCGGAAGTCGAAAAACGACGGAATTCCGCCGAAGTCTACACGAAGTCTACACCAAACCGGCGGTTTGCGCGCGACCGTCCCGCCGCGGGTTGCACCTCCTGCGACCATGCGAAAGAAAACAGGGCAAACTAACTGATTTGGTGATTTTTGTCAATAGATTCCTGCGCGGTCCGGCGAATCACATTGCTTGAACAGCCGCCGCGCAGCGCTATGGGTTGGGACACGAGACGGGAAAGACCTCGCCATGTCCTACGCCGCCAGCGCGCTAGCCACCTATGAAAACATCCTGATGACGCTCGATCATCTCGCCGAACAGGCGCAGGATGCGGACTGCGACGACACGATCCTCACCAACTCGAAGCTGGCCGAGGATATGTTTCCGCTCGAAACCCAGTTCCGTATCGCGATCAACCAGGTCATCCTCGCGCTGGGGCGGGTCTGGTCGATGGACATCCCGCTGGAGGAAACGCCGTACGAGAGGTTCGCCCTAGTTCGCGAACGCCTCGCTGATTGCCGCGCGAAGGTCGCCGAAGCGAAGCATCGCGATGCCGCAGCGGCGGACAGCGAGGTCGATTACACGCTCCCCAACAACATGCGCTTCGTGATGACGAGCGAGGAATATATCCGCGACTGGATGCTGCCCAACTTCTACTTCCACGCCAGCACCGCCTACGGCCTGCTCCGGCGCGAGGGGCTGGAGATCGGCAAGCGCGATTTCCTGCCCTTCATGATGCGCTACGCCCGCCCGCCCGCGAGTTGAACGCTATGCGCCTCGCCTATCCACCCACACGCGCACGCCGTCGCCGTGGACCGGTTTGATCGCCCCCGCCGCGCTCTTGCGGTCGTTCTGGCGGGGCTGGCGGGCTATGTCGATGCGACCGGTTTTCTGAGCGCAGGCGGTTATTTCACGTCCTTCATGTCGGGTAACACCACCCGCCTCGGCGTGAACCTGGCGCGTGATCCGGCGGTTGCGCTGGTCCCGGCGGCGCTTATCGCGGGTTTCGTCGCGGGAGTGACCCTGGGCGCACTCGCCGCGGAGCGTTGGCCGGTGCGGCGCAAGACAGCGGTGATGGCGCTGGTGCTCGCTCTGCTCGTAGTCGCGGCGCTGGCGCATGGGCGCTGGCTCGCCATTTTCCTGGCCGCGTCGGTCGTGGCGATGGGCGCGCTCAACAATGTTTTCCGGCGTAATGGCGAGGTGGCGATCGGGATCACCTATATGACCGGCGCGCTGGTCCGGTTCGGGCAAGGACTGGCGGCGAGACTGACAGGAAAGTCTGCCGAAGCTCGGCCCGGCGCTGGCAGTTTGTGGCTCGGTTTGGCGACCGGTGCGGTCTGCGGTGCGCTTGCATTCACGCGATGGCCCACCGCCGCGGCCTGGATTGCGGCAGGCTGCGCGGCGGTCATGCTGGTGACTGCCAACACGATCGAGCGCAGGATACCTCAGCCACCCAGTTGAGCAGCTTCCCGCGCGAAGTTGCGCGGCGCGACACCCGGACGCTTGACGTCGAACTCCGAAGGCCTGCGCCACCAACCGGCAAACCGCCTCATTGGCCGCGGCGTCCTGCGGCCTGGCGCGCGCTTTCACCAGTACGCGCGCGTCCTTGATGCCAACCGATGCCGAGCGCGCGCCCGGCGCGACCTTCACCGCCAGTTTTCCATCCGTCACCGACGCCTGCAAGGCGGCAGGGTCGGGAAGGTCAGCCCTGAGGCGCGCCATCTTCGGACGTCAGCACCATCGCGGCGACGGCGGCGGAGTGGTCCTTCGCGTTCTGCGCGTAATGCATGACGCCCAGCCGCATCCCCGTGATCGCGGCGTCGTCGAGCTCGCGCATCATCCGCGCCGGGCGGCCGCCCCATAATTCGCGCGATCCCATAACCTTGCCCTCGGTCAGCATCGCCCCAGCGGCCAGCATCGCGTCGGAACCGATCACCGCCTTGTTCATGGCGATGGCGCCGAGGCCGACGAAGCCGCGATCCTCGATCCGGCAGCCGTGCACCATCGCCATGTGGCCGATCAGCACGTCATCGCCGATCAGGAGCGGCGAGCCGTCGGGGTCTCCGGGTCGCGGCGGATCGCAGTGGAGCACGCTGCCGTCCTGCACATTGGTCCGCTCGCCGATCACGATGCGGCAGACATCGGCGCGCAGCACGCAATTGTACCAGATCGAGCTGTCGGCCCCGATCTCGACATCGCCGACGATCGTGCAGCCGGGCGCGATCCAGGCGCTCTCATGGATGCGCGGCGCCTTGCCGTGAATGGGTATGAGGCGCACACCGGGGCGAATGGTCATTGCAAAGCTTTCCAGTCGGCAGCGTCGAGCGAGTAGAGGATCGTCGTCCGGTCCTCCGGCGGAAAGGCGGGGTCGTCGAAATCGAGGTCGGGACGGCGCCGCATCCCGAGCTTTTCCATCAGCCTCCAGCTCGGCGCGTTGAGCTCACTCGTCAGTGCCACGACCTGCGGAGCGCCGACCCGGCCGAAGGCCCAGTCGAGCACCGCGCGCATGGCTTCCTCGGCATAGCCCCGCCGCCAGCGATCCTCGCGCACCAGCCAGCCGATCTCGTGATCGCCCGGGTTGTGCGCCAGCGGGTTGTCGACGCGCTTGATCCCGCAGTGGCCGACGAGCTCGCCGCCAGGAAAACCGTCATGCGCCTTCTCGATCATCATAAGGAAGGAAATTCCTTCCTGCGCATAGAGCGCGCGCGACTTCGCGTGCTTGGCCTCGATCTCGTGCAGCTCCTTGACGCCACCGAGGCGGGCCATGACGGCAGGCGTGTTGAGCAGCCGGTGCTGGAGCGCTGCGTCGCCATCCTCGATGGTCCGCAGGATCAGCCGGTCGGTTTCGGCGACGATGTCAGCCATTTTGCGCGTGCCATGTCGCGCGATCGATCGAATAGACGATACTTCGCCGCCACGGCGGGCCGTAGCGCATGTCGTCGTAATCCAGCTCCTCGCGCCGTCGCATCCCGAGCCGCTTCATCAGGCCCCAGCTGCCGGCATTGCCCTCGACCGTCAGCGCCACGACCTCCTCCGCCCCGAAGCGGTCGAATGCGGCGTCAAGCGCGGCGATGGCGGCCTCCTTGGCATAGCCCTGACCCCAGGCATCCTCGCGAAAGCGCCAGCCGACTTCCATGGCGCCGGTGACGGTCGATCCGGGCGCGTCGGCGCGCTTCAGCCCGCAGAAGCCGAGCAGGGCGCCGTCCTCCTTGCGTTCGACCGCCCAGAAGCAAAAGCCATTGGCGGCCCGGCACGCCTCGACCCGCGAACGCTGGGCCGCCATGCCGTCACCGCCGAGCACGCCGCCGAGCCACTGCATGACCGCGGGCGTATTCGTGACCCGGAAGAACTCCGGCCAATCCTCCTCGCGCCAGTCGCGCAGGACCAGCCGTTCGGTTTCGAGGCGGACCTCAACCATTGAGCAAACGCGCCGCATGGGCCGCGTGATAGGTGAGCACGCCGGTACAGCCCGCGCGCTTGAAGGCCATCAGCGTCTCGAGAACCAGCGCGTCGCGGTCCCCCGCGCCCGCCGCCGCCGCAGCCTCGATCATCGCGTATTCGCCGCTCACCTGATAGGCGAAGACAGGCACCTCGAAGCGTTCCTTCACCCGGGCGACGATGTCGAGATAGGGCAGGCCCGGCTTCACCATCACGCTGTCGGCGCCCTCGGCGATGTCGAGCGCAACCTCGCGCAGCGCCTCCTCGCCATTGGCGGGGTCCATCTGGTAGCTCCTCTTGTCGCCCTTCAGCAGCCCGCCCGACCCCACGGCGTCACGGAACGGGCCGTAGAAGGCCGAGGCATACTTGGCGGCATAGGCCATGATCTGCACGTTCGGATGGCCGTTCATCTCCAGCGCCATGCGGATCGCGCGGACGCGCCCATCCATCATGTCGCTGGGCGCGACGATATCCGCCCCCGCCGCCGCCTGGTTGATCGCCTGGTCGACCAGCACCGCGACGGTGTCGTCGTTGGTCACGTAGCCGGCAGCGTCGAGAAGCCCGTCCTGCCCGTGACTGGTATAGGGGTCGAGCGCGACGTCGGTGAGAATGCCGATTTCGTGCCCGCAGGCATCGCGCACCGCCTTGATCGCGCGGCACATCAGATTGTCGGGATTGAGCGCCTCGGCCCCGTCGTCGCTGCGGCGATCGGCCTGCGTGTTCGGAAACAGCGCGATGCACGGAATGCCGAGTGCGGCCGCCTCTTTCGCCCGCGCCGCGATCCTCTCTACCGACCAGCGCGAGACGCCGGGCAGGCTCGCGATCGGCTCCTCGACCCCCTGGCCCTCGGTGACGAATAGTGGCCAGATCAGGTCGGCAGGCGTCAGCACGGTTTCGCGGTGGAGCGCGCGGCTCCACCCGGAGGCGCGGAGGCGGCGCAGGCGCAGGTTGGGATAGGCGGCGAGGCTCATGGCCCGTGCTGATGCCGCAAAGCGCCCGACGGCGCAACGCAGCGATCAGGGGGCCGGGCGCGCGCGGCCGAGGCGGTCGATTTCACGCAGGCCCGAATCGTGCTGGACGCTGCTGGCCAGCACTCGCAGGGCTGCGCCTGGACGAACGTCGCGCAGCACCTCCAGCGCCGCGCGGAAGCGCCGCAGGTCGGCACCGGCAAGCTGCGCGCGGCTGATGAAGGTGACCTGCGCGGGATCGACCGGCTCGCCATTGCGGCGCATTTCGTAGTGGAGGTGCGGGCCTGTCGAGAGCCCGCTCGAGCCGACGTAACCGATCACCTGACCCCGCGCGACCATTTGCCCCGCCGCCGCCGCAACCCGGCTCATGTGGCAATAGCGCGTCTGGAGCCCGCCGCCGTGGTCGATGCTGACCGCCGCGCCGCAACCGCCCATGTGGCCCGCCCCGCTCACCCGTCCGTCGGTCACGGCGACGATGGGAGTGCCATAAGCCGCCGCGAAATCGAGTCCGGCATGCATCCGCACATAGCCGAGAATCGGGTGGCGACGCTGGCCGAAGTGCGAGGTCAGCCGCCCCGGCACCGGCGCGACGAGCCCACTGGCTTCCTCGCCAACGCCGCTCGCTTCGTAGAATTCCTCGCCCCAGCGCATCAGCTGGACGCGCGGACGCTGGTCGCGGTCGATCCCGGCGTAGAGCAGCTTGCCCGGCTGCGTCTCTCCGGTGGCGGCGCGGCGATGCTGGACGATGATGTCGAAGGTGTCGGTCGGGAGCAGGCCTTCCTCGAGATCGACGTGCTGGCCGAGCTGCTCGAGGTAGGCCTGCACCACGCTCGCCGGCGCACCGGCCGCGCGAGCGGAGCGATAGAGGCTTGGCCCCACGAGGCCGCGGATCCGCAATGGCGTGTCGTCGACGGCGATCGGCTTGCGAGTCAGCGCGAGTCCGCCGTCCGGCGACCGCTCCACCGCCAGCGCGAGATCGAAGCGCGCACGAAGGCGCAGCGCTTCGAGCGGGCGCGCGGCATCGGGCGACGGACGGGCACCCAGCCTGATATCGACCTGCGTCCCCGGGGCCAGCGCGGCCGGATCGACGGCGCTGCTCACCAGCGCGAGCGCGCGCATCGCGTCACCGCTCCCCACCCCCGCCCGGCGCAACATCGCGGCAAAGCCATCACCCGGCGTGAGCGTTGCGACGAGCGCAATCTCCGGGCGCTCCGGTGCCGAGGCCAAAGCACGGACCGCCTGTCCGGCTGCCATGTGCCGCCCGCTGTCCGCCCCGAAGGCGAGCGGCGCGATCATCTGGCTGCGCATTTCCTCTGTGTCCCCGGCGCCGGCAACCGAGACCGGTGCGGCGGAAACGGGCGCGAAACCGGGCCAGAGGGATGCCGCCGCAGCAGCCAGCGCAAGGAACGTAGCGACGCCCCGGAACCAGCGGCGGCTGCCGATATCGGAGGCAAGATCGGGGGCGAAGTCGAAGGCGGCCAACCGCTCGGTGATGGTGGCATGGGGCGCGCGAAGGCTTGCCGTCAGCATGGCCGCGGGCGCGGCGCGACCGAAGGTCGGCAGGGCCACAGCATTGCCATGCGCGGTGAACACGTCTCGCTTCTCCATTTGGCGCCCCGCGGCGCCTTCGTCCGGACTGCCGGATTTAGGTTAAGAGCGGCTTAAATCGCGCCCGCGCTTGTGCCCTGCCAGCCCCGGTGCCATCTCGGCAGGAAATGGATGGCGCTATCAAGGCGGTCCTCGGGCCCACCAACACCGGCAAGACGCATCTCGCGATCGAGCGCATGGTCGCGCATTCGAGCGGCGCGATGGGCTTCCCGCTGCGACTGCTGGCGCGCGAGGTCTATGACCGGGTGCGCGCGATCAAGGGCGATGCGCAGGTCGGACTCATCACCGGGGAGGAACGGATCGAGCCGCCCCGGGCGCGCTATCTGTGCTGCACCGTCGAAGCGATGCCGCGCAGCGCCAACGAGCGCGCCTTCGTCGCGCTCGACGAGGCCCAGCTCGCCGCCGACCGCGAGCGCGGCCACATCTTCACCGACCGGCTGCTGCACGCCCGCGGGCGCGAGGAGACGATGCTGCTCGGCGCCGCCACGCTCGAGCCGCTGGTGAAGGCGCTGATCCCGAAGGTCGAGGTAACCACCCGGCCACGCTTCTCCACGCTCACCCATATCGGTCCGCGCAAGCTGAGCCGCCTGCCCCCGCGCAGCGCCGTAGTCGCCTTCAGCGCGGAGCAAGTCTATGCCGTGGCCGAGATGCTGCGGCGTTTCCGCGGCGGCGCGGCCGTGGTGATGGGGGCGCTGAGCCCGGAGACCCGCAACAGGCAGGTGGCGCTGTTCCAGTCGGGCGAGGTCGATTACATCGTCGCCACCGATGCCATCGGCATGGGCCTCAATCTCGATGTGAACCACGTCGCCTTCGCGGGGCTCACCAAGTTCGACGGGGTGCGCCAGCGGCGGCTGACACCGGCCGAG
>JAJYQP010000058.1 GCA_021794525.1 Pseudomonadota bacterium
TCGTGGTAGAAGCTCTCCGGCACCTCGGCGCCGCGCGCCTTGCGCACGAGCTCGACGTGATTGATGTAGGCCGAGCCGTCCGCCCACTGATAGGCGCGGGGGAGGGGGGAAAGCGCCTCGCGCTCGTGGAACCGCTCGCACGGCACCGCCTGGTGCTCGACATCGGTGTAGAGCGCCTGGAGCTTTGGCGCGACGCGGTCCCAGTTGTCGAGCGCATATTGCAGCGTCGGCGCGATGTAGCCGGCGGCGCAGCACCGGGTGAGATCCTTCGAGACGACGACGAGCTTCCCGTCGCGGCTGCCGTCGTTGAAGCTGGCGAGTTTCATGGCTGTGTCTCTCCTGCCGGGACGCGATACTCGGGGCTGTCGGGCTGGTTGTCGGGATGGGCCTGCCGGAAGGCGGGGAGGGCGAGGCACGCCGCCTCGATCCGTGTGAGGTGCGGGTGGCGGGACAGGTCGAAGCTCAGCTTGCGCGCATTGTAGAGCTGGGGGATCAGCACGATCTCGAACAGGCCGGGCACATCCATCAGGAAGTCGCCGCTGCCGATCCCGGCCAGCCGCGCCTCGACGGGATCGAGCGTGCGAGCGAGCCAGTGCCGATACCAGTCGTCGGTCTCGGCCTCGGTATGCCCCATGTCCTCCCGCAGATACTTCAGCACCTGCAGATTGTTGAGCGCGTGGATTTCCGTCGCGATCGCATAGGCGAGTTCGCGCACGGTGTAGCGGTCCTCGAGGGCGGCCGGGAGCAGCGGCGGCTCGGGATAGGCCTCGTCCAGCCAGTCGATGATCGCCAGCGACTGCGCCCGCTCGCGCCCCGCCGCCTCCAGCACGGGCACGCCGCCGAAAGGATTGCGGGCGACGAACTCCGCCCCCTTCTGCTCCGAGCTGCGCAGGTTGACCGGCACCAGCTCGTAGTCGAGCCCCTTCAGCGCCAGCGCGATCCGCACCCGGTAGCTGGTCGAGCTGCGGAAATAGGCAAAGAGCCGCATCAGAACGCCGGAATCCCCGTGACCGCGCGACCGAGGATCAGCGCGTGGACGTCATGCGTGCCTTCGTAGGTATTGACCGTCTCGAGGTTCACCATGTGGCGGATGACCTGGTATTCGCCGCTGATACCGTTGCCACCGTGCATATCCCGGCTCTTGCGGGCGATATCGAGCGCCTTGCCGACATTGTTGCGCTTGACGATGGAAATCATCTCGGGTGCGAATTTACCCTCGTCCATCAGCCGGCCGACCCGCAAGCTGGCCTGCAGGCCCAGCCCGATCTCGCTCATCATGTCGGCGAGCTTGAGCTGGTAGAGCTGCTTGCTCGCAAGCGGCACGCCGAACTGCTGGCGGTCGAGGCCGTACTGGCGCGCGGCGTGGAGGCAGAACTCGGCCGCCCCCATAGCGCCCCAGCTGATGCCGTAGCGGGCGCGGTTCAGACACCCGAAGGGGCCCTTCAGCCCCTGGACCTCGGGAAGGATCGCGTCGGCGGGCAGCTTCACGTCGTCCATCACGATCATGCCGGTGGTGCTGGCGCGCAGGGACAGCTTGCCCTCGATTTTGGGAGCCGAGAGCCCCGCCATGTCCTTGTCCAGCACGAAGCCGCGGATCGCGCCGCCATGCGCCTCGCTCTTCGCCCAGACCACGAAGACATCGGCGAAGGGCGAGTTGGAAATCCAGGTCTTGGAGCCGGACAGGCGGTACCCGTCCCCGTCCTGCCGAGCGACCGTCTTCATGCCGGCGGGGTCCGATCCCGCATCGGGCTCGGTCAGGCCGAAGCAGCCGATCAGCTTCCCGCTCGCGAGGCCGGGCAGGTATTTGCGCCGTTGCTCCTCGCTGCCATAGGCGTGGATGGGATACATCACGAGGCTCGATTGCACGCTCGCCATCGAGCGGTAACCCGAATCGACCCGCTCGATCTCGCGCGCGATGAGGCCATAGCTGACATAGCCCGCGCCCGCGCCGCCGTATTGCTCGGGGATGGTGGCACCCAGCAGGCCCGCCTGGCCCATCAGCGGGAACAGCTCGGGCGCATCGAGCTCCTTCGCGAAGCCTTCGATCACGCGCGGTTGCAACACATCCTGCGCGAAGCCATGCGCGGCGTCGCGGATCATGCGCTCCTCTTCGGTCAATTGATCGTCGAGCCGGAAGGGGTCCTCCCAGTCGAACGGCACCATCTGGGCCATGAAATCTCCTCTTCGCCCGCGCCATTGCACCCTTGCGCGGCGCGGGCAAGGGGAGGGGCGATCAGCGCACCTTCGGCAGCGCCTTCCGGCAATCTTCCGCACATTCGCGGCACATGGTGGCGCAGAGCTGGCAATGCGGATTGTCGTGCCGGCTGCATTCGTCGGCGCAGGTCTCGCAGGCCTTGATGCAGGCTTCCAGCATGGTGCGCAGCACGTCGATGTCCTGGCCTGTCCGGCGGACGGCGAGGCGAGCGGTGGCCGCGCAGACGTCGGCGCAGTCCATGCAGGTGCGCACGCATTGCGACATGTCCATCGCTTCGGCGCTGCAGGCGTCGGCGCAGGAGGTGCAGAACAGCGAGCACAGCATCGCGTGGCGGGCCGCCAGCACGAGCTCCTCGGTCACGGCATCGACCTGCGGGTGGGCGGCAATCATCTTTTCGAGCGACATGGGGTCTCCTTCGATCGGTCCTGCCGACCCAATCCCCATGCGCCGGCGAATGTTCCGGAATCAGGCGCCGTCGAGCGCCTGCTGCACCGTGTCGATGATGACCGCCGGCGGGCATGGCTTCGCCAGGGCCGAAGCCTTGGGATAGAGCGCCTGCACCTCGTCGGAGCCGACCTGCCCGGAATGGAAGATCACCGGCACGTCTTCCGCCATCATCCGCTCCGCCAGCGAATAGGCCGTGCCGCCCGCGAGATTGATGTCGAGAATGGCGACGTCGGGCTTGTGCTTCTGGAAGGCGAGCATGGCAGAGGAGGGG
>JAJYQP010000028.1 GCA_021794525.1 Pseudomonadota bacterium
CTTCTCCGCCGCGACGGGCTTTACGCCGACATGTGGGCGCGCCAGCAGGCCGAGAACGAAGCGCTGGAACAGGCAGCGGAATAGTCGTTAGTCGGACGTCCACGGCCTTTCGCAGATCGGGGGCAACCTGTCGCCGGCCACTGGTTGCCCGCGGGCCGCCTTGCGTTAGAGTGCGGCACGATCCGCGCGCGCCGCAGCGCCGCGCCGACCAGGGAGACAATCATGCCGAATATGCGTCTTGCGATCGCTCTGCTCGCCAGCGCCGCAGCCGTCCCGGCCCTTGCCGAGGACAAGCCGGGGACCGATCCTACCGTGCCGGTTCCGGCAGCGATCACCGCCGAGAACGTGCCTGCCTTGCCGCTCGCGCTGGCCGACCGCGCGCGCCCCTATCTCGAATCGCGCAGTGCCAGCTTCCAGGGCTGGGACCAGACGAAGCGCGCGGTGCTGATCGGCACCCGGTTCGCCAATGTCGCGCAGCTGCATCGCGTCGAGGCGCCGATGGGAGCGCGGACCCAGATCAGCTTCGAAGCGGAGCCGGTGCAGGGCGGCTATTCCCCGGGAAAGGGCGATGTCCTGCTGGTGCAGAAGGATCGCGGCGGAGACGAATATTACCAGCTCTATACGCTGAAGGCCGGGCGGCTGTCGCTGCTGACCGACGGCAAGAGCCGGAACAGCGGCGGGGCGTGGGCGCAGGACGGCTCAATCGTCGGCTACAGCTCGACACGCCGCAACGGTGCCGACAACGACCTCTACGTGATGGACCCTCGCGACCCGGCGAGTTCGCGGCTGGTGGCCGAGGTGAAAGGCGGCGGCTGGTACATTTCCGGCTTCTCGCCCGACAAGCGCACCGCCTATGTGGCGGAATACAAGTCGGTCCAGAACGTCGACCCGTATCGACTGGACTTGGCGAGCGGCAAGATGACCGCAATCGGCGATACCTCGGCGGACATCGCCTATGGCGGACTGCAGGTCGGCCCTGACGGCGCTCTGTGGGTGACGAGCGACGAGGGGTCCGACTTCCAGCGCCTCGGGCGGCTCGACCCGGTGAGCGGCAGGTTCACGCCCGTCACCTTCGAGAGCTGGGATGTCGACAGCTTCGACCTCGGCGACGATGGCAAGACAATCGCCTATTCCGTGAACGAGGCGGGATCGGACCGGCTACGCATCCTGGACGTCGCGAGCGGCAAGGTGCGCAAGGTGGACAGCCTGCCCGCCGGCCTGATCTCGGGCCTGGAGATCGCGCCCTGGGGAGAAATCGGCTTTTCGTTCAGCTCGGCCAAGAGCGCAAGCGACGTGTGGTCGCTCGATCCCAAGACGCTGACGCTTACCCGCTGGACGCAGAGCGAAACCGGCGGGCTCGATGCCGGCATCAACGTCGAACCGCGCATCGTCACCACCCGGAGCTTCGACGGGCTGGAGGTTTCGGGCCTGCTTTACCTGCCCGATCCGGCGAAGTTTCCCGGCAAGCGACCGCTGCTCGTCAGTGTCCATGGCGGACCCGAAGGGCAGAGCCAGGCGGGCTTCCGCGGTTCGACCAACTACTACCTTAACGAGCTCGGCATCGGGGTGTTCTACCCCAATGTCCGCGGCTCGACCGGTTACGGTAAGCGCTTCGTCAGCCTCGACAACGGCCCGTTCAAGCGCGAGGATTCGGTGAAGGACATGGCCGCGCTGATCGACGCGGTGCGGGCCGACCCGCGTGTCGATGCGGCCAGAGTGGGCCTCACCGGCGGCAGCTACGGCGGCTACATGTGCTATGCCGCGGCGGTGCAACTGAAGAACAAGCTGCGTGCAACGCAATGTACCGTGGCGATCAGCAATTTCGTCAGCTTCCTGGAGAACACCAATCCCTATCGGCAGGATTTGCGCCGCGTCGAATACGGCGACGAGCGCGATCCGGCGCAGCGCACGAAGCTGATGGAGATCAGCCCGCTAACCCGGGTGAACGAGATCGAGAAGCCGATGTTCGTGATCACCGGCGCCAACGATCCGCGCGTGCCCAAGTCGGAAGCCGACCAGATGGTCGCCGCGATCCGCAGGAACGGGCACGAAGCCTGGCACGTGGTCGCCGCAGACGAAGGTCATGGCTACCAGAAGAAGGCCAACTCCGACTACGCCTTCCTCGCCCAGCTGGCGTTCTGGGAGAAGTATTTGCTGGGCAAGTAATCCGACCCATCCGCCAACGGAAAAAGGCTCCGCCCTCGCGGGCCTTTTCTGGTTCAGAGGATATATTTGCTGAGGTCGGTATCGCCCGCGAGATCGGACAGCCGCTCGCGGACATAGGCGGCGTCGATCGTCACCGTTTCGCCGGTGTGCTCCTCGGCCTCGAAGCTGATGTCTTCGAGCAGGCGCTCCATCACGGTCTGCAATCGGCGGGCGCCGATGTTCTCGACGCTCTCGTTAACCTGCGCGGCGATCTTCGCGACCTCGCGCACCGCTTCGTCCGCGATCTCGAGCGTGACCTGCTCGGTGCCGAGCAACGCCTTGTATTGCTCGACCAGATTGGCGCGGGTTTCGCCAAGGATGCGGACGAAGTCCTCCTCGGTCAGCGCGCGCAGCTCGACGCGGATCGGGAGGCGGCCCTGGAGCTCGGGCAGCATGTCGCTGGGCTTGGCGACGTGGAACGCGCCGCTGGCAATGAACAGCACGTGGTCGGTTTTCATCGGGCCGTATTTGGTCGCGACCGTAGTGCCCTCGATCAGCGGCAGCAGGTCGCGCTGCACGCCTTCGCGGCTGACACTCCCCCCACGCACATCGGACACCGCGATCTTGTCGATTTCGTCGAGAAACACGATGCCGTTGGTCTCGGCATTCTCCAGCGCGACGCGGGCGACGTCGTCCTGGTCCATGCGCCTGTCGGCTTCTTCCTCGACCAGCCGGTCCCAGGCATCCGGCACCTTGAGTTTGCGCCGCTTGGTCGGCTGCTTGCCCATCGCCTTGCCGAGCATTTCGGAGAGGTTGATCATGCCGACGCTGCCCGGCATCCCGGGAATATCCATCGCGCCCGCGGGCGCCTCGACCACGTCGATCTCGACCTCGGTGTCGTTCATCGAATTGTCGGTGATGCGCTGGCGGAAGGCCTCGCGCGTCGCCTCGCTGGCGTTGTCGCCGACGAGCGCGGTCAGGAGCCGGTCCATCGCCGCCTTGCTCGCTGCCTCGCGCACCGCCTCGCGGCGGCGGTCCTTCTCGAGCCGGATCGCTTCCTCGACCAGGTCGCGCGCGATCTGCTCGACGTCGCGGCCGACGTAGCCGACTTCGGTGAACTTGGTCGCCTCGACCTTCACGAACGGCGCCTCGGCGAGCCTGGCCAGCCGGCGGCTGATTTCGGTCTTGCCGCAGCCGGTCGGCCCGATCATCAGGATGTTCTTGGGCGTCACCTCGTCGCGCAGCTCGGGCCCAAGCCGCTGGCGCCGCCAGCGATTGCGCAGCGCCACCGCGACCGCGCGCTTGGCGTCCTTCTGGCCGACGATATGCTCGTCGAGCGCGGCGACGATCGCCCGGGGAGTCAGGCTGGCTTGGGTCAGATTGTCCATGAAATCTCTCAGACCGTCTCGACGGTCACATTGCCGTTGGTGAAGACGCAGAGGTCGGCGGCGACCGCCATCGCCTTGCGCGCGATCTTCTCCGGATCGTCCTCGTATTCCGAAATCGCTCGGGCGGCGGCGAGCGCATAATTGCCGCCGGACCCGATCGCGGTGATGCCGCCCTCGGGCTCGAGCACATCGCCGTTGCCGGTCAGGACGAGGAGGTTCTCCTTGTCCGCGACAATCATCAGCGCCTCGAGGTTGCGCAGGTACTTGTCGGTCCGCCAGTCCTTGGTCAGTTCGACAGCGGCGCGCAGCAGCTGGCCGGAATACTGCTCCAGCTTCTTCTCCAGCCGCTCGAACAGGGTGAAGGCATCGGCGGTGGCCCCGGCAAAACCGGCGACGACATGGCCGTCCTTGCCGATCCGGCGGACCTTGCGGGCGTTCGGTTTCATCACCGTGTTGCCCATCGACACCTGCCCGTCGCCGACGATGATGGTGGTATCGCCGCGTTTGACGCCGATGATGGTGGTGGAGTGCCAGGGCACGAGGCCGTGGCCGGGGGATTCGGAACTCATGCCGCGCGATATGGGGTGCGCACCAATGCGGTCAAGGAAGGGCGGGCGCTCGGGCTCAACCGCCGCCGGGACCGCCAGCGCCCGGCGCAGCGGCACCGACCGCGCCGATATTGCCGAACAGGTCTTCGAGGAAGCCGCGCTCCCGGCCCAGGGTAGGCGTCTCGTCACGCTCCGGCGTGATATAGGCGACCCGCGAGAGGTCGGAATTGCGATCGATCGCCACGACGTTACCGGTCGCATCGAATGTGATGGCCATCACCGATTGCGCCTCTATCCGCGGGCTGCCGAAGGGGCGCTGACCGGTGGTGCTGGCGACGTAGTACCAGGTCGGCTGGCCGAACTGGCTGGTAAAGGTGGGGTGTCCCAGCGTCGCCTCGACCGAGCGCTGGTTGTCGATTCCCTGCCGGATGCCGGAATACAGCAGCGGGTCGGCGATGTAGCCGCGGCGGTCCTTGATGGTGGTGCAGCCGGCAGCGAGCAGCGCGCCGGCCAACACGGCCATGCCGAAGATCCTGCGACCCGATACGCCGATTGTCGTCACGCCTGCTCCTGCCATTTCCGCGCCGCTTGGCCATGCGGGCCGCGCGACCTATATGCGAGCGCCGCCCTTAGGCTGCCCGGACGACGGGCGCAACAAGGGCGGGCCTTGCCCCGGTCATTGCTGCCGGGGATTGAATTGCCGCTGAACGCCGATCGGATCGACCGCCCATGAACTTCCTTCGCCGCCTCTTTACCCCTGCCCCCGATCCGCGCGAGGAATTGCGCCCGCTGTGGCAGGCGCTGGTCGCCGAAGCCCGCGCGCCGGACTGGTATCGAGAGTGCGGCGCGGCTGACACGCTGGAGGGGCGCTTCGACATGGTGAGCGCGGTTCTCGCCATGGCGCTGATCCGCATGGAGCGCGAACCCGGACTCGCCGCCCGCACCGGCCTCCTGACGGAGATCTTCGTCGAGGAAATGGACGGCCAGCTCCGCCAGACGGGGGTGGGGGACCTGATGGTCGGCAAGCAGATCGGCAAGCTGATGGCGACGCTGGGCGGCCGCGTCGGCGCGTTCCGCGCGGCGCTGGCAGTCGGCGACAGCGAGCTGGAGCAGGCGGTCCACCGCAATATCACCTTGGCGGACGACACGCGCGCGGCGTCACTCGTAAAGGGCTTGCGGGGGCTGGCGCGGCGGCTTGACGATACCGGTGGCGAGGGGCTCCTGCGGGGCGAGCTGGCATGAGCGAAAGCGAACTCGAACTGATCGTGAAGCTCGGCCGACTGCCGGAGAGCGTGGTCATAAACGCCGATGAAGGGCAGCGTGCGTCGCTGGCACGGCGGTTCGGCCTGCCGTCGGTTGTAGGTCTTCGCGCCGAGATTGCCTTGTCACGCGACGGCGATACCATCGAGGCGCGCGGAACGCTGAGGGCGCGCTTCCAGCAGCTTTGTGCGGTGTCCGGCGAGCCGTTCGAAAACAGTCTTGCCGAAAGCATCGCGATCCGCTTCGTGCCGCCGGGCGATGCGCCAGCCGAGGAGGCCGAGCAGGAATTCGACCCCGACGCGCCCGACGAGATCGAATACGAAAACGCAGCTTTCGATCTCGGGGAGGCGATGGCGCAGAGCTTCGGGTTGCTGATCGATCCCTTTGCGACCGGGCCGGACGCCGACCGGGTGCGACAGGAGGCCGGCATCCTCGACGAAACTGCGCCGGGCGGGCCGTTCGCCGCGCTCGCGGCCTTGCGCGACAAGGGGTGAGCGCGCCGGTCAGGCCGGACTTGACACGCTGTCCGATGGTGCCTCCACCTCGATCCTGCGACGGATCAGCGCGCCCGGCATCTCGCGCCGCAGCCAGTCGATCATGTGCTCGCGCAGCTTGCAGCGCAGCGTCCACAGATCGTCGATAGAGGCGGCGCTGACCGACATCCGGATTTCGACGCTCTCCGGGCGCGCATCGGTCATCAGCAGGCTGGCGCTGCGCCCGTCCCATTCCTCCTGCGCTTCCACGAAGCGTTCGAACTCGGCGCGCAGTGCCCCGATCTCGGCGACCGGATCGAGGTGGAGGAAGACCGGACCTGTCAGCTTCTCGCTCACCCGCGACCAGTTCTCGAACGGATTTTCCAGAAAGCGCGTGGTCGGCACCACCAGCAATCGTTCGTCCCAGGTGCGAACCGTGACGAAGCTCATGCGGATTTCCTCGACCCGGCCCGCCTGCCCGTCGATCTTGACCATGTCGCCCAGTCGCAGCGGCTGGGTCAGCGCCATCTGGACCCCGGCGATCAGCGACTTCAGCGCAGGCTGCGCGGCGGCGCCGACCGCGAGCGCGGCAAGGCCGGCCGAGGCCATCAGCGTCACCCCGACCTGCCGGACGCCGGGAATGTTGAACAGGATCAACGACACGGTCACGATCAGGATTGCGATCTTCGCCGTCCGGCCGAGGATCGCGACCCGGGTGCGGCGGGCCCGGACCGAGACCGGATCCTCGCTCGCCTCCGCCTCGCGCTCCAGTCCCTCGGTAATGCCATCCACCAGCGCATGGGCCGACCAGCCGAGCAGCGCCGGGACGAGATAGCTTGCGACCATCGACCAGCTGCGCCCGACAAGGGCGTCCGTCTCCGCTGCGATCGCCACCGCGATCGCCACCATTGCCCAGCGCGCCGGACTGCGAACCCGCTCGATCACGGTATCGTCGACCTGAGTCTGCGATCTGGCGGTTACGCGCCGCGCGATCGCGAAGGCGAACCAGTGGAGCAGGAGAGCAACCAGCGCGGGGACGGCAAGCCCGACCGCGAGTTCGGCGACATCGGCCGGGGTCAAGCCCCAGCCGCGGGGATCGTAACGGTCGAGCATGGGCCGGTTGCCTACCGGCGGGCGCGTGGGCAGGCAACCCGGCCGCGGTCAGTCGGCATGCGGGAAGCGGATCGTGATGACGGTGCCATCGGGCGTGAAGCGGCGTTCGATCGACCCGCCCAGCTGCCGCGCCGAACTCGTCATCAGCTGGCTGCCGAAGCCCTGGCGCTCCGCCGATGCGGTATCGGGCGGGGGTCCGCCGCTTTCGCGCCAGGTCAGGTCCAGCATGCCATCCGCCCGGTTCCAGTCGATGTCGATCCTTCCGCCCGGACGCGACCAGCCCCCGTATTTCACCGCGTTGGTCGTCATTTCGTGGAGGACGAGACCGAGCGGCGTTATGAACCGACCGCCGAGCGTGACTGGCGGACCGTCGAGCGACGCCGACAGATCGTCCGAGCGATAGGGTGCGAGTGTCGTCTCTATCAGCTCGCCGAGCCCGACGCTGTGCCGTCCGAGCTCGCCCTGGCTGACTTCGTGCGCCTTCAGCAGCGCCTGGATGCGCTCCGCAACTGTGTTGGCAAAGGCCCGCGATTCCGGGAAGTTGCGGACACTCAGCCTCACGATCGCGAGGATCACCGCGAAGAGGTTCTTGACCCGGTGGTTTAGCTCGCGCGCCAGCAGGTCCGCGCGGTCGCGCGCCTCCGCAAGGGCCTGCGCCTGTGCCGCCTCGGCCTCGACCGCGGCGCTGCGCGCGATCAGGCGACCCGAAGCAACCAGCGAAATCGCCAGCAGGCCGAGCAGCCCGCCCAGAAGGGGGATTACCCTGCGCTCGGTGCGGGCAGCGTCCTCTCGCGCCTGCGAGAGGACGGCGGATTCGATCGTCTCCATCTCGCGCACCGAGCTGCGGAGGCGGTCCATTGTCTCCTGTCCCTCGTCGGTCAGGATCTGGCGGCGCGCCTCGATCAGCTCGCCGGCCTCTACCAGCTCGATGCTTCGCTCGAGCTCGGAAAACTTGCTGCGCGAGAGTAAGTCGATCTCGTCGATCAGCTCGCGCTGGCGGGCGGTTGCACGGGGTTCGGCAAGGGCGCGCAGTCGCTCCCGCGAAGGGCCGATCTGGTCGCGACCGGAAAAATAGGCGGCCAGGTAACGCCGGTCCAAAGTCAGCAGGAACCCTCGCTGGCCGGTCTCGGCGCTCAGGGCAGCGCGCGTGATGTCGCGCAACTCGTTGAGGATTTCGCCGGTCAACTGCGCCTGTTCGCGCTGGGTGCGCTCCGTCTCGACGGTGCGGATGGCGAGCACCACGACGAAGACCATCGCCAGGGCCGTCACCGCCATCAGCCCGGCGTTGATCCAGCGGGCGGACCGGCTCCGCAGGAATGCTGATACGCGTGGCATCAGTGCGCCGCGCCCCAGCTCGGCCCGGTGCCGATGTCGATCCCCAGCGGCACGTCGAGCGCCACCGCGGGAAGCGCAGCCTCCGCCATCACTTTGGCGATGATGGGCGAAGCCGCAACGACATCGGCTTCGGGCAGTTCGAACACCAGCTCGTCATGAACCTGAAGAAGCATCCGGACATGGGCGAGGCCAGCGGGCGCGAGTGCGGGCATCATCCGTGCCATCGCCCGCTTGATTATGTCCGCGCTGGTGCCCTGGATCGGGGCGTTGATGGCTGCGCGCTCGCTGCCGGCGCGCTCGTTGGGGTTCTTCGAATTGATGCGCGGGAACCAGGTCTTCCGCCCGAACAGGGTTTCCGAATAGCCCTTCTCGCGCACGCTCTCGAGCGTCGAGTGGATGTAGTGCTGGATGCCGGGGAAGCGCTGGAAATAGGTGTCGATGATTGCCTGCGCCTCGTCCGCCTCGATCCCGAGGCGGCCGCCGAGGCCCCAGCGGCTGATGCCGTAGAGGATCGCGAAGTTCACCGTCTTGGCGCGCGCGCGGGTGTCGCGGGTGACCTCGCCGAACATCTCCTGTGCGGTGCGGGCATGGATGTCCTCGCCGTTGGCGAAGGCTTCCTTCAGTTGCGGCACGTCGGCCATATGCGCGGCGAGGCGCAGCTCGATCTGCGAATAGTCGGCGGCAAGGAGGACGTTGCCCGGCTCTGCGACAAAGGCTTCGCGGATCTGACGGCCGATCTCGCTGCGGATGGGAATGTTCTGGAGATTGGGATCGGTGGAGGACAGCCGGCCGGTCTGCGCGCCGACGAGGCTGTAGCTGGTATGGACACGTTCGGTTGCAGGATTGATCGCTGCCTGGAGGGCGTCAGTATATGTCGATTTCAGCTTCGAAAGCTGCCGCCATTCGAGCACCTTGGTGGCGACCACCGCCCCTTGCGCCGCGAGCCCCTCGAGGATCGCCTGGTCGGTCGAATACTGCCCGCTCTTGCCCTTGCGGCCGCCTTTGTACCCCATCTTCTCGAACAGCACGTCGCCGAGCTGCCTGGGGCTGCCGATGGTGAATTCGACACCGCAGCAATCGAATATCTCGCGCTCGATCCGCGCGATTTCGGAGGCGAATTCCTCGGATAGCCTGGCGAGCCGCGCCCGGTCGACCTTGATCCCGTGGCGTTCCATCTGCGCGACCACGGGGATGAGCGGGCGATCGACGCGCTCGTAAACACGCGTGCCGCCTTCGGCGGCGAGACGCGGCTTGAGCGTCTTCCACAATCTCCAGGTTACGTCCGCATCCTCCGCAGCATACTCGGTCGCGCGGTCCAGTGGCACCTCGCCGAAGGGTATCGCCTTCTTCCCGGTCCCACAGATGTCCTTGAAGGTCAGCGTGGTATGGCCGAGGTGGCGCTGCGACAGCTCGTCCATCCCATGCCCGCCGCCGATCCCGTCGAGGCTGCGCCCGGCGTCGAGGTCGAAACTGATGATCATGGTGTCGTCGATCGGCGTCACGTGGATGTTGGCGCAGCGGGCGAGGATGTTGAGGTCGTACTTGATGTTCTGCCCGACTTTCAGGACGTGATCCGCCTCAAGCAGGGGGCGCAGGGCGTCATAGGCGGCCGTTCGGTCCACCTGCTGCGGTTTCTCGGCAAACATGTCGCTGCCGCCGTGGCCCAGCGGGATGTAGCAGGCATCATTGGGACCGAGCGCGAGGCTGATGCCGGAAAGCTCCGCGGTCATGGCGTCGAGCGCGCTGGTTTCGGTATCGATCGCGACGAGGCGAGCATCAAACGCCCGCGCAATCCAGTGCTCGAGCTGGTCAAGCGTCTGCACGCACTCGTAGGCGCTGCGATCCACGGGTGGCATTTCGGGCGGTGGCTGGCGATTGCCCTCGGCCTGGGCCGGGGAGCCGACGTTTTGCGGCCTAGCGGGACTGAGGTCGGTCGTGCGCGACGGGCTGCCAGCCCCGGTGTCGAGCCGCTTGAGCAGACTGGTGAAGCCATGCCTGGCGAGGAAGGCGGCGAGCGGTTCGGGCGGCACGCCGTCGAGCTTCATGTCTTCGAGCGCCACCGGAAGATCGCAATCTTCCTTGAGCTGGACCAGCTCGCGACTGAGCAGCGCCATGTTGCGCCCCTCGATCAGCCGGTCGCGAAGCTTGGAGGGCTTCATCGCCTCGGCGGCGTCCAGCGCAGCAATGAGGCCGCCGTGGTCCTGGATCAGCTTGGAGGCGGTCTTGGGCCCGATGCCATAAATACCCGGCACATTGTCCACGCTGTCGCCCATCAGCGCGAGGACATCGCCGACGAGATCGGGCGTGACACCGAACTTTTCCGCAACCTCGGGGATGTCGATGCGCTGGTTCTTCATCGTGTCCAGCATGTCGATGCAGCCACCGCCTTCGGCGCATCTGCCGACGAGCTGCATCAGGTCCTTGTCGGAGGACACGATGGTCACGTCCCATCCGCGCCGCGTCGCCTCGCGCGCGTAGCTGGCGATGAGATCGTCAGCCTCGAGATCGTCCTTCTCGATGCACGGCAGGCTGAAGGCGCGGGTCGCGTCGCGGATCAGCGGGAACTGCGGAACGAGGTCTTCGGGCGGCGGCGGGCGGTTGGCCTTGTATTCCGCGTAGAGCGTATTGCGGAAGCTGGTCGATCCCTTGTCGAGGATGACCGCGAGGTGGGTCGGCCCGTCCGCCTTGTCGAGGTCTTCGGCGAGCTTCCACAGCATGGTGGTGTAGCCATAGACCGCGCCGACCGGGGTGCCTTCGGGGTCGGTCAGGGGCGGGAGCCGGTGGTAGGCGCGGAAGATATAGGCCGAGCCATCGACCAGATAGAGGTGGTTTCGCCTGCTCATAGCGGCGCCCTAGCAGCGGCTCGCGCCGAATGGGAATGGCAATGCGCGCAGTGGTCGGAAGGACCATTCGAGCGCAGGCAAATCCCCTTGCACCTTGCATTGCCACATTTTCGCCATTATCTCCCTCCGCGTGAGGCCCATAAGGGGCTCGCGCGGCGGATTTCCACCGCTTGAACCCGAACCAAAGGGATACTGATATGCGCAAGATCGCTCTTTTCGCCGTCGCTGCCGGCGCTGCTCTGACTCTGGCTGCTTGCTCGGAAAAGACCGAGGACGCTGCCGCCACCACCGCCGATTCGGCTGCTGCCGACACCCAGGCGAACATGGAAGCTGTCGCGACCGACGCTGCTGCCGCCGCGAGCGACGCTGCTGCCGTCGCGACCGACGCTGCCGCCACCGGCGCTGCCGCCGCGACCGACGCTGCCGCTGCTGCGGAAGCCAACGTCCAGGGCGAATCGACCGAGAAGGCCAAGGCTGACTGATCTCCAGCCGCTTCGTTCACGGACGAAAAAAGAGGGCGGTGCCGAAAGGCGCCGCCCTTTTTTCATGTCCTTTAACCGTGCCCGGTGCGGGTGGATCAGTCGGTCCCACCGCCGTAGTCCGCGCTGGCATAGGCGCGCTGGGGCATGACGGAGCCGTAACCATCGTAGAGCGCCCGTGCGATGGCCGCGATCCTCGCGTCTCGCGCGGGCTTCGAACCCTGCCCTGTGACGTATATGGCCATCGCGATGGTATGGCCGTCCGGCGTTTCGATGAGGCCGATGTCGCTGGCCGTGCCGCTCAGCGTGCCGGTCTTGTGCATGACCCGTGCGTCGGAGGGGATGAGCGCGCGCATGCGATGCTTGCCGGTGATGGTGCGGCTCATGGCGCCGACGATGACATTGCGGCTGTCGCGCGAAAGCACCTTGCCCTGGTAAATCCGAGCGAGCAGGTCGACCATGGCGTTCGGGGTGGCGCTGTCGCGGGTGTCGATGTGATTGGCGGGATTGAATTCACCGTCGTCGCGCACCAGCGTCGCGATGTCGCGGTCGAGGCTGAACTCCCTGATTCCGGCGCGCCGCGTCCACGCATTGACCGCCTTCGGACCTCCGACCACGCGCAGCAACGCGTCGGTCGCGGAGTTGTTTGACCGGGTGATCATCTGTTCGATGAGGGTCAGCGCGCTTTGGCTCGCGCCCTCGCGCACGGGCGCCACGGAGGAGGAAAACCGCGGGGAGCCGACCGGAACCAGCAGCGGAAACTTATCGCCAAGCTTCCACTTGCCCTGCTCGACGCCTTCCAAGAAGGTCGCGGCGATGGCAATCTTGCTCGTACTGGCCATCGGGAAGCGCTGATCGCCGAGCACGCTTACCCGTTCGCCGGTGGTGAGATCCATAGCGGCAACGCCGATGCGCCCGCCGGACCCCTCGGCGATTTCGGCCACCCGCTGGGCGAGCGCGCTCTTGTAGACGGCCTGGTAGGCGTTCGGCTTGCGTGCCGCAGTCCCCAGCGCCTGGTCGAACTGCGCCTCGAGCGCTTTCGAATGCGTGTGTTCCTGCGCCCCGGTCTGCGCCGGCAATGCCAGCACGACAGCGGCGGCGAGCGTCCCTATTACCGTCCTCAGTCCCATGACCCCGAAGCTAACCCTTCCATGGTTTTCGAAAGATTAACGGGATCATCAGGAAAGGGGGAAGATACTGGGCGGCGAACGGACTCCTGATTGCGCCGAACCGTTCGTTTCTTGCAGCTCGTCTTGCAGCTCGGCGCAGGGTCTGGCGTCAGCGCGGCTTCCGGAAGCGGAGGGCGAACTGGTCGGTCCGGCCGCGAATCGCCGGATCGAAGACCAGCGTCATGTATGGATCGACCGGGTTGGCGAACGGGGGCAAGTGCGCAATCGACCGTTGGCAAACCAACGGCCCGGCGGAGGGCGATCCGCCGGGCCTTTCGTGA
>JAJYQP010000044.1 GCA_021794525.1 Pseudomonadota bacterium
CGTCCATCCGGCGCGCCTGGTAGTCGCCGAAATTGGAGCAGCTCGAGATCTCGCGATAGGCGCCCTGGCCGGGCAGCCAGACCTCGAGATCGTAGGTCTTGCGCGCGCCCGCCCCCATGTCGCCCGTGCAGAGCAGCATCTTGCGATAGGGAAGCTCGAGCGCGCGCAGGATCGCCTCGGCCGCCGCGGTCAGGCGCTCGTGCTCGCCCTCGCTGTCCTCCGGGCGGACGATGGCGACCAGCTCGACCTTCTCGAACTGGTGCTGGCGGATGAAGCCCCGCGTGTCGCGCCCTGCCGCCCCGGCCTCGGAGCGGAAGCACGGGGTGAGGGCGGTCAGCTTGATCGGAAGCTGGCCCTCATCGAGGATCGTCTCGCGCACCGCATTGGTCAGGCTGACCTCGGCGGTCGGGATGAGCCAGCGTCTTGTAAGTTGCTTGTACGCTTGTGATCGCTCGAACTCCTCCAGAATGCCCGGGATTCCAAATGCAATCTGTCCTTTCTCATCGGGTTCTATCTCGGTTCGCTTCCAGCTAAGAAATTCGCCAAATAATTTCTGAGTGTCAGCCTGACTTATGCTCACTCCGGTATCAAAAGACTCACCTGCGAATTTAGGCAATTGGCCGGTACCAAACATCGCTGCATCTTTTACCATCAACGGCGGATTGCACTCGGTGTAGCCTGCCTCGCCGGTCTGCTTGTCGAGCATGAACTGGCCGAGCGCGCGGTGGAGGCGTGCCATACCTCCACGCAGGAAGGTAAAACGCGCGCCCGCGATGGCCGCGCCGGTCTCGAAATCCATGCCGAGCGCCGGGCCGAGATCGGCGTGTTCCTTGGGATCGAAATCGAACGCACGGATCGTGCCCCACTTGGCGATCTCGACATTGCCCGTCTCGTCCTCGCCTTCCGGTACATCGTCGGCGGGGAGGTTGGGAAGCGTGAGCAGCAGCTCGTCGAGTTCCGCCCCGGCGGCACGTTCAGCGTCCTCGTGCGCGGGCATCGATTCCTTGATCGCCGCGACCTCGGCCTTCAGCGCCTCGGCCCCGCCCTTGTCGCCCCTGGCCATCGCCTGGCCGATCAGCTTCGAGGCCTCGTTGCGGCGGTTCTGCGCCTGCTGGAGCGCGGTCTGCGCCTCGCGGCGGCGGGCGTCGAGTTCGAGGATGCGCGCGGAGGCTGGCGCGGCCCCGCGCTTGGTCAGGCCGGCGTCGAAGGCTTCGGGATTGCCGCGGATGAAGGCGATATCGTGCATGGCCCGCGCCTATGCCTTGGCGAGCGGAACGGCACAACCCGCTCCCCTCCCCGACGGGGAGGGGTTGGGGGAGGGGGAGCGAGGCGAAGCCTCGCGTGTCGGTCGTCGGTGTGGCACACCCCCGCCCAACCCTCCCCCTTCAGGGGGAGGGCTTTTGTGGATCAATACTTGAACGTCACGCTGGCGAAGATCTGCCGCGGGCTGCCGTAGTAGGCGGTCAGCACGCCTTCGTTGCCAAGCGTCGAATCGAAGCCCGGCTGCCCCGCGGGCGGGCCGGCGCCCACGCCGTTGCCGACGAAGGCGCCGGTGTCCGGGTCCTGGAACAGGAAGTTGTAACCGGCGACGATATAGCGCTTGTCGGTCAGGTTGCGGCCGTGGATGCCGACCGACAGACGGTCGTTCAATGACCACACCACATTGGCATCGAACAGGGTGAAGCCGGGCTGGTCGAGCAGCGGGGTGCGCAGCTCGAACTGCTGGCTCGCACTGCGGTAGGACGCCGTGCCCGAGATATCGAGCGAGCCGTCGCCGATGGGCGTCGAATAGCCAAGCGTCCCGCTGGCGGTCCATTCGGGCGTGTTCTGGAACTCGCGGCGCGAGGCGACGTCGATGCCGCGCGCGTCGATGAACTGCGTGTAGCGGGCGTTCAGCCAGCCGACCGCGCCGGTCAGCGTCAGCCGGTCGCCGGCGGCCGCGAAATCGCGCGCGGCGACGACGTTGAACTCCGCCTCCACCCCGTCGATCTTCGCGCGGCCGGCATTGGTGGTGATGCCGATGAAGGTCTGCTGGCCATTGACCGTCGTGCCGATCGAGCCGGGCACCTGCACGTCCTTGTAGTCGGCGTGGAAGGCGGCAAGCGCGAGGTTCACGCGGCGGTCGAACAGCGAGGCCTTGTAGCCGATCTCGTAGCTGTCGACCGTTTCGGGATCGAAGCTCAGGAAATCGTAGATCTGCTGCGCGTTGCAGGCTCCGCCCGAAGGGGTGCGGCAGGCGGTCGTCTGGCCGCGCGGATCGAAACCGCCGCCCTTGAAGCCCTTGGAATAGCTCGCGTAGATGTTCTGGTCGGGCGTGGGCATGAAGCTGACCGAGGCGCGCGGGGTGAACTTTTCGAACTTGCCGGTGCCGTTGAAGTCCGAGGTGGTCGCGAACCGCGTTCCGGTGCCGCCGAAGAACGGCGATCCGCCGCCCAGATAGACCTGCCGCAGCACGGTCGAGCGGCGCGTATCCCAGGTGTAGCGGCCGCCGAGCGACACGCTGAGCTGCGGCGTGAAATCATAGGTGAAGTCGCCGAAGATCGCGACCGTGTCGGTATTGACGTTGCCGAAGGTCAGCGCGGTGACATTGCCCGGCAGGCGCACGTCGAACACCGTGCGCGCCTTGGCGTCGAGGTAATAGAGCCCGACGAGGCCGTTCAGATTGCCGCTGTCGATCAGCAGCTGGACTTCCTGGCTCAGCTGCTCGTTGTTGTAGAAAGCGGGCACGTCCACATCGACGGCGGGCAGCGCGTCGAAATCGATCGGGGTGGCGCTGTCGTCCTTGCGGTAGCCGCTGATGGCGCGGAAGGTCAGCCAGTCGGCGGGCTTGAGTTCCATCAGGAACGATCCGCCATACGCCTCCACCTTCTGGCGCGGGCTGACGAGGCCGCCGCGGCTGTCGAGAT
>JAJYQP010000078.1 GCA_021794525.1 Pseudomonadota bacterium
AAGCTGGTCGAGCCGCTGCGCGAGCTGTTCAAGGACGAGGTCCGCGCGCTGGGCCGCGAGCTCGGCCTCAACGACCTGTTCGTAGGCCGCCACCCCTTTCCGGGCCCCGGTCTCGCGATCCGCATCCCGGGCGAGGTCACCAAGGAGCGCTGCGACATCCTGCGCAAGGCCGACGCGATCTATCTCGAGGAAATCCGCGCGGCGGGGCTCTACGACGCCATCTGGCAGGCCTTTGCGGTGCTGCTGCCGGTCCGCACCGTCGGCGTGATGGGCGACTATCGCACTTACGACAGCGTGTGCGCGCTGCGCGCCGTGACCAGCGTGGACGGCATGACCGCCGACATCTACCCCTTCGATGCCGGCTTCCTCGCACGGGTCGCCACGCGCATCGTGAACGAGGTCAAGGGCATCAACCGGGTGGTCTACGACTATACCAGCAAGCCGCCCGGCACCATCGAGTGGGAATGAGATCCATGTACGACACCGCCAGTTATGCGGCCTATCGCAAGAGTCCGCATCGCAGCATCAAGCACTCGACCTATTTCGAGACCTACGACGCGCTGTTCGGCCGTTATCGCGGGCAGCCGATCACTTTCGTCGAGGTCGGCGTGCTCGGTGGCGGATCGCTGTTCATGTGGCGCGAGTTCCTCGGGCCGCAAGCGCGCATCGTGGGTGTCGATCTCAATCCCAATGCGAAGAAGTGGGAGGCGGAAGGCTTCGAGATCCATATCGGCAGCCAGTCCGATCCCGCGTTCTGGCGTGACGTCGTCGCCAAAGTCGGCCCGATGGACGTCGTGCTCGATGATGGCGGCCATACCTTCGAGCAACAGATCGTCACGACCGAGGCGCTGATCGACAATATCCGCGATGGCGGGATGCTGGTGGTGGAGGACACGCACACCTCCTACCAGGCCGGTTTCGGGCCGCGCGGCTATTCCTTCATAACCTATGTCGCGCGCATGATGGACCGCATCAACCGCCGCTTTCACGAGCTGGGCGGAAAGACCGAAAAGCGGGTGTGGTCGGTGCAGGTGTTCGAATCCATCGTCGCCTTCCACGTGGACCGCGCAGCCTCGAACCGGGTGTCCGAACTAACCGACAACGGCGGCGCGCACGACAACGCGCTGGACTTCCGCTACATCGACGACAGCCTCGCCGCGAAGCTCGCGCGATTCTACGAGGGCAGCCGGGTGATCAAAGCGCTGCCGGACGTTCGGCCGGTCGTGAAGCGCGCGCTCGATGTGGCTGCCCGGCCGAAGCTGGCGGCGCGGATCGGGCGGTATTTCCGCTAGTCGGCGACAGGCGTTGACAGCCTTCGACCCCGCCGATGTGCTCACTTGCCTGAAGGTTGGTGAGCGCGTCGGGCCGGTGATGCCGCCGGTGGTGCAGGCCTCTCTATTCCGCTTCGAAACGCTCAGCGCGCTGCTGGCGGCGCAGGGGCGCGAGCATGAGGTCAGCGTCTATTCGCGCGGCACCAATCCCACGGTGTGCGAGCTGGAAACGGCGCTGGCGACGCTCGAACGGGGCGAGGCGGCGAAGTGCACCGCCAGCGGCATGGGCGCGATCGCGGCAACGCTGTTTGCCCTCACGAAGGCGGGCGATCACGTGCTTTTCGTGGGCGACATCTACGGGCCGACATTGCAACTCGCGGCACGGCTGGGCGAATTCGGCGTCACCCATTCACGCTGCCTGTCCGCGGACATCGCGGCAATCGAGGCCGCGGTCATCCCGGCGACCCGGCTGATCTATTGCGAAAGCCCCGGCACCATGCGGT
Source organism: Pseudomonadota bacterium (assembly GCA_021794525.1). Taxonomy (GTDB): domain Bacteria; phylum Pseudomonadota; class Alphaproteobacteria; order Sphingomonadales; family Sphingomonadaceae; genus Qipengyuania. The sequence continues at coordinate 1,775 of JAJYQP010000078.1, forward strand.
TCGACCTGCTGCCGCTGGCCGGGATCGCGGCGCTGGCGAAGGCGCGTGGCATCCTCACCGCCATCGACAATACCGTCGCCACCCCACTGCTCCAGAAACCGCTGACCCTGGGCTTCGACCTCGCGCTCCATTCGCTCACCAAATATGTCGGCGGGCATTCCGACACGCTCGGCGGCGCAGTGATCGGTTCGGCGGCGCTGGTCGAGCGCATTTTCCGCGACGGCTACATGCTGCTCGGCGCGGCGATGGCGCCGCACGACGCGTGGCTCCATCTGCGCGGGCTGATGACCCTGCCGACCCGGCTCGCCCGGCAGAGCGAGGATGCACTGGCGATCGCCCGCTTTCTCGCCGATCACCCCCGCGCGCGGCGCGTTTTCCATCCGGCCTTGGGCGACGAACCGCTGTTCGCAGCCCGAATGCCGCGCGGTCACTCCGCGCTCTTCGCCGCAGAGTTCGATCTCCCCGACCATGCCGCCACCCTCGCCCTCGCCGACCGGTTGCAGCTCTTCGCCAAGGCGATCAGCTGGGGCGGAACGGAGAGCCTTGTCGCGACGCCCCATCGCAGCGATCCGGGGCCGGGCGAGCATCGCTACCCGCGCACCATGCTGCGCTTCTCCGTCGGGCTCGAGGGCGCTGAAACCCTGATCGCCGATCTTTCGCAGGCGCTCGATGGCTGAGGTCACCGAGACGCTGCGCCGCCTGCAGGCGAACCTCGTCCAGCGCTTCGGGCCGATGCGGCGCGAGGCGGCGGCGCGCAGATCGCCCGAGTGGACCATGGTGCAGGGCCTGATCGGCTCGCGCATGCCGTCGGAGCAGTCGAGCGCTGTGGCCGACGGGCTGCTCGCGCGGCGCGGGTCATGGGACGCGGTCGCCGCGCTGCCGGTCGACCAGCTGGCGAGCGAACTCAAAAGAATCAGGTTTCCCAACCAAGGCGCCAGGCGCGTCCACGATGTCCTCGGCGCGATCGTCGCCCGACGCGGGCGGGTCGACCTGTCGCACCTCGCCGCGCTCGACACGCCCGCTGCCATCGCCTGGCTGGAGGCGCTGCCCGGCCTCGGCCGCAAGATCGCGGCGCAGGTGATGAACGCCAGCACGCTCGA
>JAJYQP010000012.1 GCA_021794525.1 Pseudomonadota bacterium
TTCCGATCTCATCGTCCTCGACATCGACAGCCATGCCAGCATCTGGGACGGCTGCAAGCTGGGCGATGCGGAGATCGTGCCCTTCAAGCACAACGATATCGAGGCGATGGAAAAGCGCCTCCGCCGCATTCCCGAAGGCGCGGGCAAGCTGGTCATCCTCGAGGGCGTCTACTCGATGCTCGGCGACATCGCCCCGCTGAAGGAGATGATCGCGGTCGCCAAGAGATACGGCGCGATGGTGCTGGTGGACGAGGCGCATTCGATGGGCTTCATCGGCCACCACGGCCGCGGCGTGGCGGAGGCGCAAGATTGCCTGGCCGACGTCGATTTCGTGATCGGCACCTTTTCCAAGAGCGTCGGCACGGTCGGCGGCTTCTGCGTCTCAAACCACCCCAAGTTCGAGATCATGCGGCTGGTCTGCCGCCCCTATGTCTTCACCGCCAGCCTGCCGCCGAGCGTGGTGGCGACCGCGGCGACCAGCATCCGCAAGCTGATGGCGGGCAGCAACAAGCGCGCGCATCTGTGGGAGAATTCGAAGACGCTCCACAAGGGGCTCAAGGCGCTCGGCTTCCAGCTCGGCACCGAGGAGCCGCAGTCGGCGATCATCGCGGTCATCATGCCCGACCTCGAGAAGGGGGCGATGATGTGGGAGGCGCTGCTGCGCGAGGGGCTCTACGTGAACCTCGCAAGGCCGCCCGCGACGCCCGCCAACATGACCCTGCTGCGCTGCTCGCTCTGTGCCGAGCACACCGGAGAGCAGGTTCGGACCATCCTCGGCATGTTCGAGGCGGCGGGCAAGGCGGTGGGGATCATCTGAGCGAATCGGGGCGGGCCTTTTGCCCCGCCGTCGGAATTTTCGTGGTCGTAGAGGGGTTTGGGGCCTTCACGTGAGGCGCCGCGGGGCAGCTCCCGCATTTCCGCCCACGCCGCGATAATTTGACGGATCGGCCGCCGACTGGTAGGTCACAGGCTGGCAGCGGTTCCCGGCATGTGCGCTCGGTGTGGGCGCTTGCCGAGGAGGCTTTCATGCCCGACACCTTCGACACTTTCGCGATGACCGCCTGTGGCCGGATGGCCCACGGCGATCATGCCATTGAAATCCTGGACGATATTGCCCTGTTCTTCGAAGGTGAGGTGCCCGGCACCACCGCCGGGACGACGATTCTCGACCGCACCTCGCGGGTTTTCCAGGGCGGCCGCTTTCCCTCGCTGGCACCCGTCTATCAGGACACGCTGGCGGGGATCGAGGTGGCGGACCGGCCCGGCAGCTGCGCGCTGGCGGTCTTCGACGGCCACTCGATCGAAACCGACGACGTGGCGGGCGACACCCGGTTCAGCCAGGCCTGGCGCGATCTTTCGATGGCCCATGGGCTGGAGGCGCTGGTCTCGCTGCCCGCCTTCCAGCGCGACGGCATCGCGCTCGGCACCTTCGTGATCGCGCGCCGCAAGGGCCAGCCGCTGACCGGTCCGGCGCGCGCCCTGGCCGATCGCTGCACCGTGCTGGTGGGCCATGTGCTGACCTATGCGCGCGAACGCGCCGCGCACGAGCTGGTGTTGGGCGAGCTGCAGCACCGCGTCCGCAACATCTTCAACACCATCGGCGCGCTGGTCTATTCAACGCTCAGGACCAATCCCGATCCGGCCAAGTTCCGCACCGCGCTCGATGGCCGCATCGCCGCGCTCGCCCAGGCGCATTCGATGGCGCTGGGCGATGGCGATGTGGAACTTGGCAAGCTGGTCCGGCTGACGCTGGCGCCCTACTCCTTCGAAAACAACGTGCGGATCGATGGCCCGGCCTTCCGCCTGACCAAGCATTCCGCGCAGGCCTTCGCCCTGTCGCTTCACGAGCTGGCGACCAATGCCGCGAAATACGGCGCCCTGTCGCGCCCGGGTGGAGAGGTGGCGATCCGCTGGGGCTGCAGCGATGACGGGTTCCGGTTCGACTGGGCGGAGAGCGGCGGGCCGCCGGTGACGCCCCCGGCGCGTTCCGGCTTCGGCCAGCGCACGCTGCGCGGCAGCTTCGCGGGGGCCGTGGACGGCAAGGTGGAACTCGACTTCCCGGCCGAAGGCTGCAGTTTCCGCATGACCAGCCCGGACGCGGCCCGCGTGGGGGCACTGGTCAACTAGCGCGGGAAGCGGTCAGCGGCGGGGCATCGCCGTCGCGGCGGCGCATTTGTCGCCCGCCTTGTGCTCGCCGCCGCCCAGCAGCGTGACCGCCGCGAAGCCTGCGATCACGGCGGCGATGAAGCCTGCCGTCACGAGGCCGAGGTACTTGTCGATGAAGCGCTTGATCGGCGCGCCGCAGAACTGGAACAGCAGGCCCACGATCATGAAGCTGATCGCGCGGCTGACCAGGCTGCCCAGCAGGAACATCGGCAGCGCCATGCCCATGAAGCCGGCGGTGATCGTCAGCAGCTTGAACGGGATCGGCGTCGCGCCCTTGGCGACGAACAGCCAGAACCCGTATTCGTTCAAATAGCAGACCGCCCGCGGGAAACTGTGGGTCAGCCCCAGCGCGGCGAGCAGCTGGGTGCCGACCGTGTCGTAGAGCCCCCAGCCGATCAGGTATCCGAGCATCCCGCCCGCGACCGAGGCGAGCGTCGCGACAGCAGCGAAGCGGATCGCCTTCCTCGGCTCGGCGAGGCACATCAGGCCGAGCAGCGGGTGCGGCGGGATCGGGAAGAAGCTCGCCTCCACGAAGGCGAACAGCGCCAGCCACCACTCGGCGTGGGGGTGCGCGGCCTTGGCCATGGTCCAGTCGTAGAGGCGGCGAAGCATCGGGGGGAAGGTTCCGTCAGAAAAGCGGCGGGAGCGCGCGCCTTAGGCGAGGCGGGCGCGAGGCGCAATCGCACT